>NZ_JBFUBD010000005.1:0-81616 GCF_056405935.1 Polaromonas sp. P1_E3 | reverse complement strand
GCGCCATGGGTGACCAGCTGGGCATGCTCAAGGGCGCCTTGGTCAACTACGTGGTGCGCAATGTCAAGAAGATGGTGCCGGCCTTTAACCTGCCGGGCGCCGTGCGCTTTAACGACGCTGTTGCGCAAGGCACGCGCCTGACGATCAAGCGCCCCGAAATCAAACCCGACGACGTGGCGGTGCTGCAGTACACCGGCGGCACCACGGGCGTCTCCAAAGGCGCCGTGCTGCTGCACCGCAACGTGATTGCCAACGTGTTGCAGTCGGAAGCCTGGAACGGCCCGGCCATGGCCAGCCTGCCGGCCGGCGAGCAGCTGACCTATGTTTGTGCACTGCCGCTGTATCACATCTTCGCTTTTACGGTGAACATGATGCTGGGCATGCGTACCGGCAGCAAAAACATCCTGATCCCTAACCCGCGTGATCTTGCCGCTGTGCTCAAAGAGCTGTCCAGGCACAAGGTCAACAGTTTCCCGGCGGTCAATACCCTGTTCAACGGACTGGCCAACCACCCCGACTTCAATACTGTCGACTGGTCACACCTGAAGATTTCACTGGGTGGCGGAATGGCTGTGCAAGGCGCGGTCGCCAAGCTCTGGCTTGAGAAAACCGGTTGCCCGGTCTGCGAAGGTTACGGCCTGTCTGAAACGTCGCCCTCGGCCAGCTGCAACCCGACCAACAGCAAGGCTTTCACCGGCACCATTGGCGTGCCGATTCCCGGCACCTATTTCAAGCTGCTCGATGACGACGGCAATGAAGTCCCGCAAGGCCAGCCCGGCGAAATTGCCATCAAGGGCCCGCAGGTCATGGCCGGCTACTGGCAGCGTCCCGACGAAACCGCCAAGGTCATGACACCTGATGGCTACTTCAAATCGGGCGACATTGGCGTGGTCGATGAAAACGGTTTCTTCAAGATCGTCGACCGAAAGAAAGACATGATCCTGGTGAGCGGTTTTAACGTCTACCCCAACGAGATTGAAGACGTGGTGGCCAAGCTCGACGGCGTGATGGAGTGCGCCTGCGTGGGCGTCGCCGATGAAAAGTCCGGCGAGGCCGTGAAGCTGGTGATCGTCAAGAAAAACCCCGATCTGACTGAAGCGCAGGTGCGGGAGTTCTGCAAGGCCAATCTGACCGGCTACAAGCAGCCCAAGGTGGTGGAGTTCCGCACCGACCTGCCCAAGACCCCGGTCGGCAAGATCCTTCGCCGCGAGTTGCGCGACAAGAAATAAACGGCAAGTTTCAGAGCTGCCGCTTGCGCGGCTGGTTTTCCAGAGGGCGGCGCAAGCTGCCCTTTTTTCTGCGCTTTCGGGTGTTGAAAGCACGGCAAAATCAGGACCATGACTTCCATTGACCCTTTCCCCTACGCATCCACTGCCATCCTCAGCGCGCTCGCCGAAGAACAGTCCGGCCTGATTGACCTGCTGGAAAACGCGCGGCAGGTAAAGCACGCCGGCCGTGACTTCTGGCTGGGCGTACTGCACGGGCACCCGGTTGTGCTGGTGCTCGCACGCATCGGCAAGGTGGCGGCTGCCACCACGGCGGTGGCGCTGATCGAGCACTTCAAGGTCGGCCGCATTGTCTTTACCGGTGTGGCCGGTGGCCTGGGCGAAAGCGTGAATGTGGGCGATGTGGTGGTGGCCGACAGTTTTGTGCAGCATGACATGGACGCCTCGCCGCTGTTTCCCCGCTATGAAGTGCCGCTGTATGGCAAGACGGTGTTTGAAAGCAACGCCGCGTTGACCGCGCTGTTGCATGCGGCGGCGCTGGCGGCGGGCACGGTCCCGGCGTATCCGGCTGCGCGCGTTCACCGCGGACTGATGATCAGCGGCGACCGCTTTGTCTGCGGTGCGCAGGAAGCCGCCGGTATCCGTGCCGCGCTGATTGCCGCAGGCCACGCGCCGATGGCGGTCGAGATGGAGGGCGCAGCAGTCGCGCAGGTGTGCCATGACTACGGCGTGGCGTTTGCGTCCGTGAGGACGATTTCCGATCGCGCCGACGATACCGCGCATGTGGACTTTCCGGCATTTGTGGCGGAAGTGGCCAGCGTCTACGCGCGCGCCATCGTCGAAAAATTGCTGCCGGCGGTTACTGTCTGAAGTTGCTATCTATTTGATAGCTGCTTGCGCCCGTCGTTATTGAGTTTCAGGCCATTTTAGACCTGAACTCGCCTTCGGCACGGCGTGACTATTTCAGCCAGCCGCGCTTGCGGAAATAGATCATCGGCACCAGCGCGCTGGCCACCATCAGCGCGATCACATACGGATAAGCTGCCGGCCCCAGCAGCTGCAGCTCCGGAAAAGTCATGTTCATGCCATAAATGCTGGCGATCAGGGTTGGCGGCAGCAAGGCCACGCTGGCCACGGAGAAGATCTTGATGATCTTGTTCTGGTTGATGTTGATGAAACCGACCGTGGCGTCCATCAGGAAGTTGATCTTGTCAAAGAGGAAGGCCGTGTGTGAGTCGAGCGAGTCGATGTCGCGCAAAATCTGTCGCGCTTCCTCGAACTGCTCGGCATTGAGCATTTTGCTGCGCATCATGAAGCTCACCGCGCGGCGCGTGTCCATCATGTTGCGGCGAATGCGCCCGTTCAGGTCTTCGTGGCGCGCAATGGCGCCCAGCACTTCGCCGGCCAGTGCGTCGGTTACGTCGCCCGACAACACCTTGCCGCTGACCTTTTCGAGCTCGACATAAACGCCTTCCAGCGTGTCGGCGGAATACTCTGCATCGGCGTCAAACAGCTTGAGCAGCACTTCCTTGGCGTCCTCAATCAGCCCCGGCGCGCGGCGCGCGCGCATCCGCAGCAGGCGGAACACCGGTACATCTTCGTCGTGGATCGAAAACAGCACGCCCTTGCTTTTGAGGTCGTCGTTGACGAGGTTCAGGATGAAAGCCACGCGTACGGTGCGCGGCTCTTCGTCGTCTGCAATCAGGAAGTCGGAGCGGATGTGCAGCTCGCCGTTGTCTTCCTCGTAAAAGCGTGCGGATTCCTCGATGTCTTCGTCCATCGCATCTTCCGGGATGGACAGTCCGTAGTACTGCTTGATCCAGCGTTTTTCTTCGAGGGTAGGGGACTCCAGGTCCACCCAGATGGGCTGGAATTTGGAGAGTTCTTCCAGGGATTCGATTTCCTCCTGGAAAAGCCGGCCGTTGGCCAGCGTGAAAATATTGAGCATGACTGACTGCCTATCGATTCAGGGGCCTGCGCAAGGCATGCGTTCAGCCTTGCGCGAAAGCGCGGTAAAGGGCGGTGGGACGTGGCATCGCTTTCAACCCCCTTTCAACGTGAGCCTTGGCAAGCCTAGCGTCAGTCTGCGGTGTTGAAAGCTAGCGACTAGGGCTGCTTTCCAAGGATTTCTCCGTAATGAATAAGCGGCGATTATGGCATTTCACACCTGGTTTATCTACCGCCCGGCGCTCCACGAGCGCTACATGAAAAAGTCGATGAGTTCGCCCTTGCGTGCATAGGCGTCACTCTCGCCCAGCGCCATCAGCGCTTTGACAAACCCCGGCTCGAAAAGCAGGTAGCTTGCCAATGCAGCGCCCCCAGGGCTGCCTTTGGCTCCCAGCGCGCCCAGGCCTGCCAGCGCGTTATAGGTCCCGCGCGGCAGCTCGCCGGCATGGGCCTGTGCCAGCGCGTCGAGTGACTGCGATGGTGCAATCGCCAGCACGTCAACGGGACGGTAGGGCATGACTGCTGCGATTTCCCGCGGCATTTGCCGCACGGTTTTGCTCACGCGCTGGGCTTGCTCCACGTCGGCCTGTAGCGTGTCCTGGAACACGCTGGCCATGGCATGGCCCGCAATGGCGCCGAGCGTGGGCCGGCCGCTCACGCTCGGCCCGTTGCTGCCGACGAAACCGGCGCGCTCGGGCTGTCCCACGCCGATCACGAGTATCTTGCTGGCCCCGAGATGCAAGGCGGGCGACAGCGGGGAGCTTTGGCGCATGGAGCCATCGCCAAAGAATTCGCGGTGGCCGTCCACCCAGAGCGGCGTGGAGGGAAACAGGAAAGGAATGGCACTGGAAGCCATCAGGTGCTCAATGGTGACGGGCTGGAACTCCGCACGCCGCCCTGGCCGGCTCCAGAGGTCCGCCTTGCGGCCGGCGGCCATCTGGCAAAACGTCCAGTGAACCCCACTGCTGTAGCTGGACGCAGTGATGGCCAGCGCGTGAAGGGTTTTCTCCTGCAGTACCTGCTCGATGTGGCTCAATGAAATGGCATGGTGCAGGGTATCGACCAGCGGCGTATTGTCCAGCAGGGATTGTTGTGCCCGCACCTGCTGGGACAAAAACAGTGCCGCTGCGATCCGGCTCGAACGTATCCATGCCGGAACCTTGAGCTGGTAAACCTGCGATGAACGCAGTGTGGTCCAGAAGTTGGCCAACTGGCCGAATGCACGCAGTCCTTCACTTGCGTGGCTTGCCAGGAAGGCTGCGTTCAGGGCACCGGCCGAGGTGCCTACCAGGATTTTGAAGGGAAATTTCTGGTCTGCATTGCCGCTTTGCACGCCGAGCATGGTTGACAGCGCGTGAAGCACCCCCGCCTGGTAGGCTGTGCGTGCACCGCCGCCCATGAGGACCAGGGCATTTTGTTCTTCGTCAGGCCGGGTTAACGCGGAAGAGATGATGGTCTCAAGCGACATGGCCGGACCCGGTGTGTGAAGGAGACGCTGCAAACAGTCGGTGCATGGGCTTGCTCTGGCGGGTGTTATGGTTTTCTTGCCATGGGGTGCTGCTTTGGCCTTTGCAACCTTGCCCTTTGAGGGGCGGTCGCCGTCAATTGTTTCAGCATGATGCCGCCGGGGCGGCATTCCTGCAAGCACGCCCGCCTTGGCTGCACGAAAGCTTGCGTTGGCAAAAATGCAGAAGAATCAAGGGCTTTATGCCGCTGCCCGGGCGGTACGCCGGCATGCACCGCGGGCAGTGAATTTGTGGTCAAGGGGTTTTTCACAAGGTTTCACTATTTATTGCGGCGCAAGGTTGCAATTGCAGGGTATCGGGCGCATAGTAAATCCAAGAGAGTGTCCCCGTCCGCTGCCCCGCCTCCTGGGCCCGGCAGTGTTTTCAACCCAGCTCCAACCTTTGGAAAAGGAGTCTCTTTATGAACTTGACGATCAGCGGCCACCATCTTGAAGTCACCCCCGCGTTGCGCGGCTATGTGACGAGCAAGCTGGATCGGATTACCCGGCATTTCGACCAGGTAGTGGACGTAAAAGTCCTGTTGACAGTGGACAACATGAAAGAAAAGGAAAGACGCCAGCGGGCCGAATGCAATGTGCATGTCAAGGGCCGCGACCTGTTTGCCGAGAGTTCCCACGCTGATCTGTATGCCGCCGTAGACGAGTTGACCGACAAACTGGATCGCCAGGTCGGACGTTACAAAACCAAAACCCAGGATCATCACCACATTGCCGCCAAGCGCCAGGCCTGATTGGCCACTCCGCTTTTTGCTTTGCACCCCGCACTGGCCGGCTGGAAATCCCGTTCCGGGCCATGCCCCCCGTGTTGAGGGTGTAAAGGCAGGTGCCAGAAGTTGCCAAGAGCCGCTTGCGACGTCAAGCGGCTTTTTTATGCCTCTTTTTCCAGCTAACCCGCTGCAAAGTGCATAATTCGGCGACTAAAAGATTGTTATGAACCGTCTTTCGCAAATTTTGCCCCCCTCCCAAGTGCTGGTCCGTGTTGAAGCGACCAGCAAGAAACGCGCTTTTGAAGAAGCCGGTCTGCTGTTTGAAAACCAGCATGGCCTGAACCGCGCATTGATCACGGACAGCCTGTTCGCCCGTGAACGCCTCGGCTCGACCGGGCTTGGCCATGGCGTGGCCATTCCGCATGGCCGCATCAAGGGGCTCAAGGCTCCGATGGCTGCCGTGTTCCTGTTGCAGGCGCCTATTGGTTTCGATGCGCCCGACGAACAGGCCGTGGCATTGCTGATTTTTCTGCTGGTTCCCGAGGCTGCGACCCAAAAGCACCTTGAAATTCTTTCGGAAATTGCCGAATTGCTCAGCGACAGCACCTTGCGGGAACAACTCAAGACCAGCACAGATGCCGCGGGACTGCACAACCTGATTGCTTCCTGGCACTCCGTCCACGAAGTCAGTTCTTAGTACGGGCCTGTCCCGAATCACAGGATGGCATGAAGCCCACCGTTGTCAGTGCCGACGTTTTATTTGAAGACCACCGTGCTGCCCTGAAATGGGAGTGGGTCGCCGGGCTCGGGGCCTCCGAGCGGCGTTTCGATGAAGTCGCCGTCCGGGCTGCGCGATCCGGCGCCGATCTGGTGGGGTACCTCAATTACATCCATCCCTACCGCGTGCAGATTCTCGGTGAGCGTGAGGTCGCTTACCTCACCAATGCCAGCCCGGAAGACTGCGCCCGCCGCATCTCGCGCATCATCACACTGGAGCCGCCGGTGCTGGTTGTGGCCGATGGCCAGACTGCCCCTGACACCCTGCTGTCCATGTGCGAGCGCGCGCAGCTGCCGATGTTCTCCACACCGGAGTCGGCCGCCTTTGTGATCGACGTGCTGCGGGCCTACCTGTCCAAGCATTTTGCCGACCGCACCTCCATGCACGGCGTCTTCATGGACATCCTGGGCCTGGGTGTCATGATCACCGGGGAATCGGGCCTGGGTAAAAGCGAACTGGGGCTGGAGCTGATTTCTCGCGGCCACGGCCTGGTGGCCGACGACGCTGTGGACCTGTACCGGATCAACCAGACCACGATTGAAGGCCGCTGCCCCGAACTGCTGCAAAACCTGCTGGAAGTGCGCGGTATCGGCCTGCTCGACATCAAGGCGATTTTTGGCGAGACGGCGGTGCGCCGCAAAATGCGGCTGAAGATGATCGTGCACCTCGTGCGCCGCGAAACGCTTGAGCGGGACTACGAACGCATCCCATACGAACCGCTGACGCAGGACGTGCTGGGAATTCCGGTGCGCAAGGTCATCATCCAGGTGGAGGCAGGCCGCAATATTGCCGTGCTGGTCGAGGCCGCGGTCCGCAACGCAATCCTGCAGCTGCGCGGCATCAATACCTACCAGGATTTCGTGGAGCGGCACCGCCGCGCCATGGAGCAGGATGACTAGGGCCCCCACGGTCGCTCACTGCGTGTAGCTCCCTGCCCCCCGAGGGGGCCGCTGCGCCTGCGGCCCGGCAAAGCCGGTTCCGCGGCCCCTGCTGGAACAGAATCCTCGCGACCTCGCGACCTCGGGGCCGCTCGCTACGGTTTCTTCGGGCCTTCTGCCGGCCGAATTTACGTGCTATTAAATCAGTAGCTGCTTGCGCTCGCCAATAAAGGGCCGCAGGCCTTTTAATTCGAATTCAGGCGTGGTGATGCCGCACCGGGTTGCCATTGCGGTTAGGGCACTTGTCCTTGGTGCAGTTGGCGTAGATCGACAGGGAATGGTCGGCAATGGCAAAACCCTTGGATTTGGCTACGGCGTTCTGCCGCTTTTCAATTTCGGCGTCGTAAAACTCCTCGACCTTGCCGCAATCCAGGCAGACCAGGTGGTCATGGTGCTGGCCTTCATTGATCTCGTAGACTGCCTTGCCTGACTCGAAATTGCTGCGGTTCAGCAAACCCGCCTGCTCGAACTGGGTCAGCACCCGGTAGACGGTGGCAAGGCCGATGTCCGACCGGTCTTCCAGCAGCACGCGGAACACATCTTCAGCCGTCATGTGGCGCTGTTTGCCAGCCTGGAAAATCTCCAGGATTTTCAGGCGCGGCAGGGTTGCCTTGAGGCCGGTATTTTTCAGTTCGTCGATGTTGCTCATGGGAAACTCTCTGGGTGAAACCGCTGTGTAAAGCGGTGGTGCGACCCTTCTGGGCGGGTGCCGGCGGGGAGCCCCCAGCCGCTACAATGAACAATCATATCGCTACACCTCCTCACTATGTCAGCCACGCCTGCAAATCATCGTTACAGCGCACAGACCGCCCTCCTGCTCCTGGTTTGCACGATGCTGGCCTCCTGCAGCAGCCTGCGCAGCATGGGCGACAGCTCGATCAACCCCGTCAACTGGCTCACCCCCTACAGGGTGGATGTCATTCAGGGCAATTTTGTCTCGAAAGAGCAGGTTGAACTGCTCCGCGCCGGCATGAGCCGCGAGCAGGTCAAGGGCATCATGGGCACGCCTTTGATGGCCAGCCTCTTTCATGCCGACCGGTGGGACTATGTATTTACCCTGAAGCGCCAGGGCGTCGAGCCCCAGTCGTACAAATACACCGTGTTCTTCAAGGGCGACCAGCTTGAACGCTTTGAAGGCGACGCCATGCCGAGTGAGACGGAATTTATTGCCAAACTGGGCAACAAGCGCAAGCTGGGTGATGTGCCTGTGCTGGAAGCCACCGAAGAGCAACTGAGCAAGGCGTCGACCAAGATCAAGGCTGAGTCGGCTGCGACCCCGGCTCCTTCCAGCACGCCGGCCGGCACCTCTTCCGTTTCCTATCCGCCGCTCGAAAGCCCGAAACAGTGAGCGGGGCTGGCTCAATCCAGGCGAGCCAGGGCCGACGGCACCGGATCGCAGTGGCGGGCGCCAGCGGCCGCATGGGCCAGATGCTGGTTGATGCTGTCAGCGCCAGCACCGACTGCCAGCTGACCGGCGCGCTCGATGTGGCCTCCAGCCCGTCCGTGGGCCTTGACGCCGCCGCGTTCTCTGGCCGTGCCAGTGGCGTGCTCATCAGCGCCGATATACGCCAGGGATTAAAAGACTCCCGCGTGCTGATTGACTTCACCCGCCCTGAAGGCACGCTGGCCCATCTGGCGGCTTGCCGCGAACTGGGCGTCAAGCTGGTCATCGGCACCACCGGTTTTTCGGAAGCGCAAAAAGCCGAAATCGCCGCCGCGGCCAAGGACATCGCCATCGTCATGGCACCCAATATGAGCGTAGGCGTCAACGTGACGTTCAAGCTGCTTGAAATGGCGGCCAAAGCGTTGTCCACCGGTTACGACATCGAAATCGTCGAGGCGCATCACCGCCACAAGGTCGATGCGCCCTCGGGTACGGCACTCAAGATGGGCGAGGTGATCGCCGATGCGCTGGGCCGCGACCTGAACGACTGCGGTGTGTATGCGCGCGAAGGTGTGACCGGTGAACGTGACCCGCTGTCCATCGGTTTTTCCGCCGTGCGCGGTGGTGACGTGGTGGGCGACCACACCGTGATGTTCCTCGGCACCGGCGAACGCATAGAGATCAGCCACAAGTCGTCCAGCCGCAGCAACTATGCCCAAGGCAGCCTGCGCGCCGCCCGCTTTCTGGACGGAAAGGCCACCGGCCTTTTTGACATGTTTGACGTGCTGGGCCTGAAATGAACGCAATCCCGGCGCTGGCGGCTCGAGGCTTGGCCTGATGGACTTCTTCAGCCTGATGACCCAGGGGGGTGTTGTCAGCCAGTTGGTGGCGGCGCTTCTGCTGGGCATGTCGGTGGCGAGCTGGGTTGTCATCCTGTGGAAAGCCTGGCTGCTTCACCGCGCAGGCGGCGACGTTGCACGCAGCACGAGCGCTTTCTGGCAGTCGGCCTCGGTAGAGCAAGCCCGCGAGAAAGTGGCAGCCTTTGATCGCGAGATGCTGGTGCTGCCGCTTATTGCCGCCACGGGTATCCAGGCGGGCGGAACGCTGGCTTCGGCGGGCGACAAATCCCAACAGCTCACCCGCGTACTGCGAGACGCGCTGCATGGTGTTCTCGACAAGTTGCAGTTTGGCCAGGTGCTGCTCGCCACTGTCGGCTCAACCGCACCGTTTGTGGGGTTGCTGGGCACCGTCTGGGGCATTTACCACGCGCTGGTTGGCATCGCCTCGGCGGGGCAGATCACCATCGACAAGGTCTCCGGCCCTGTCGGTGAAGCGCTCATCATGACCGCGGCAGGCCTGGCAGTGGCCATTCCGGCAGTGCTCGCTTACAACATTTTTGGCCGCCGCATCGGCCGCATCGAAGCCGACCTCGAAGGCTTCGCCCGTGATTTACGTGAGCTGTTTTCGTCAACGGCGTCATTAAAATGAGAGGCGCAGGCGCATGAGTTTCGGGCGCCTTGAGCGCACCCAGGGTCCGCAGCCCATGAGCGACATCAATGTGACGCCGCTGGTCGACGTGATGCTGGTGCTTGTGGTGATCTTCATTATCACGGCGCCCTTGCTGGCCAGCACCATCCCGCTCAGCCTGCCCAGGACAGACGCCGCCCAGCCGGCCGACGCCCCCAAATTCGTCACACTGGTGGTCGACAAGGCCGGCCAGGCTTTCCTGAATGACAAGGCCCTCACCCAGGACGAACTGGCGCAGCGGCTGGCCGAAACCGCCCGCCAGAACCCCGACACCGAGGTTCAGCTGCGGGCCGATGAGGGCGTTCCCTATGGCAAGGTGGTCCAGGTGATGGGCGTGGCGCAGAAAGCCGGGCTCAACCGCATCGGCTTTGTGGCCGACCCCGGGCCGGTCCAGGCGAACAGCCCCGCTGTAACCCGTTAGCGCGCCTGGCGCGGCCCAGCCCCTAAAATCGGGGATTCACCGTGACCGGCGGCAACAGGCTGCGCAGCCCGCTCCGCCACCTTTTTCTTCGCCCTTCGGCCATTTTTATCGCTTCGTTTTCCGCCTTTTCCGGTTTCTCATGCAAGACAAATACAACCATCTCGACGTTGAGCGTGATGCTCAAAGCCACTGGACCGCTACCGACGCCTACCGCGTGACGGAAGATGCGAGCCGGAAGAAATACTACGCCTGCTCCATGCTGCCTTACCCCAGCGGCAAGCTGCACATGGGCCACGTGCGCAACTACACCATCAATGACATGCTCACGCGCCATCTGCGCATGAAGGGCTACAACGTGTTGATGCCCATGGGCTGGGATGCCTTCGGCCTGCCGGCCGAAAACGCCGCCATGAAAAACGGCGTGCCGCCGGCGAAGTGGACCTACGACAACATCGCCTACATGAAAAAGCAGATGCAGGCGATGGGACTGGCCATCGACTGGAGCCGCGAAGTCGCCACCTGCGACGCGAGCTATTACAAGTGGAACCAGTGGCTCTTTTTGAAGATGCTGGAAAAAGGCATTGCCTACCGCAAGACCCAGGTCGTGAACTGGGACCCGGTCGACCAGACCGTGCTGGCCAATGAGCAGGTGATCGACGGCAAGGGCTGGCGCACCGGCGCCGTGGTTGAAAAGCGCGAGATCCCGGGCTACTACCTCAAGATCACCGACTACGCCGACGAGCTGCTCGACAGCGTCAGCCACAAGCTGCCCGGCTGGCCCGAACGCGTCAAGCTGATGCAGGAGAACTGGATCGGCAAGAGCGAAGGCGTGCGCTTTGCGTTCACCCACGACATCCAGGACGCTTCCGGCAAGCTGATCGGCGACGGAAAGATGTACGTCTTCACCACACGCGCCGACACCATCATGGGCGTGACCTTCTGCGCCGTGGCACCCGAGCACCCGCTGGCCCAGCATGCCGCTGCGTCCAGCCCCAAGGTCGCCGCTTTCATTGAAGAGAGCAAAGCGGGCGGCACGACCGAAGCGGAACTCGCCACGCAGGAGAAAAAAGGCGTGCCCACGGGCCTCTTCGTTACGCACCCGCTCACTGGAAATAAGGTGGAGGTGTGGGTCGGCAACTATGTGCTGATGAGCTACGGTGACGGCGCCGTGATGGGCGTGCCGGCACATGACGAGCGCGATTTTGAGTTCGCCAAAAAATACAAGCTGCCCATCAAACAAGTGGTGGATGTCAAAGGTCAGACCTACAGCCTGGAGGCCTGGGCTGACTGGTACGGCGACAAGCAGCAGGGCGTGACCATCAACTCCGGCAAGTACGACGGACTGTCATTTAAAGCGGCAGTAGATGCCGTAGCCGCCGACCTCGCAGCCAGGGGCCTCGGTGAAAAGAAAACCACCTGGCGCCTGCGCGACTGGGGCGTGAGCCGCCAGCGCTATTGGGGCACGCCGATTCCCATCATCCATTGCGAAGAACACGGCGCCGTGCCGGTGCCTGAAAAAGACCTGCCTGTGGTGCTGCCGCAAGATTGCGTGCCCGACGGCTCAGGCAACCCACTGCACAAGCACGCGGGCTTTCACGCCGGCGTGGTCTGTCCCGTCTGCGGCAAGCCGGGCCGCCGCGAGACCGACACCATGGACACCTTTGTCGATTCGTCCTGGTACTTCATGCGCTACTGCGACCCGAAGAACGACGAGAAGATGGTGGCTGACGGCGCCAGCTACTGGATGCCGATGGACCAATACATCGGCGGCATCGAGCACGCCATCCTGCACCTGCTCTATGCCCGCTTCTGGACCAAGGTCATGCGCGACCTCGGGCTGGTGAAAATCGACGAGCCGTTCACCAAGCTGCTCACACAGGGCATGGTGCTCAACGAAGCCTTCTCGCGCACCACCACCGGCAAGCAGTACTTCTGGGCGCACGAACTCGACATCGTTCGCGACGAGCATGCCAAGGTGATCTCCGCTACTTCCAAGGTAGACGGCCTGCCCGTTCCCTATGAGGGCTGGACCACGATGTCCAAGTCCAAGAACAACGGCGTGGACCCGCAGGACCTGATCGAGAAGTACGGCGCCGATACCGCGCGGCTCTACACCATGTTCACTGCGCCGCCCGACACCACCCTGGAGTGGAACGACGCCGCGCTGGAGGGCTCCTACCGATTCCTGCGCCGTGTCTGGAATTTCGGCGTCAAGCTTCATGCTATGAATTCAGGAGCTGGTGGCGCACAGCCACCGGGCGCTGCGGCCGTATTTGACAAGGAAACCAAGGCCCTGCGCCTGGAGATCCATACCGTGCTGAAGCAAATCGACTATGACTACCAGCGCATGCAATACAACACCGTGGTGTCGGGCAACATGAAGCTGCTCAATGCCATGGAAGATTTCAAAGGTGCTTCGTCGCCAGGCGCAGACGCAGCGCTGCGCGAAGGCTTCGGCATCCTGCTGCGCTGCCTGTACCCGGCCACGCCGCATCTGGCGCATGCACTGTGGTCGCAGCTCGGCTACGCAGCGCAGTTTGGCGGGTTGCTCGACGCGCCCTGGCCTGAAGTTGATGCTGCAGCACTGCAGCAGGACGAGATCGAACTGGTCCTGCAGGTCAACGGCAAGCTGCGCGGCTCCGTCACGGTCCCCGCGGGCGCCGACAAGGCCACCATTGAAGCCGCTGCGCTGGCGTCGGAGGCTTTCACCAAACAGGCTGCAGGCGCGCCCGCCAAAAAGGTGATCGTGGTGCCTGGCCGGCTGGTCAATATCGTTATTTAGGTCATTTGAGACCGCTTCAAACACAAAGAAGGCAGCCCATGCAGCGTCGCACATTCCTCTCCCTGTCGGCCACCACTGCCGCCCTGAGCCTGGGCGGCTGCGGGTTTGAGCTTCGCAAGGCGCCCACCTTTGCTTTCACCACGCTCTACTCAGGCCTTGCCGAGACTTCGCCGCTGGGGGTGGAGCTCAGGCGCTCGCTGCAGGCGACGCGCAAAGTGGAGGTGATCACGGAAGCCCGCAGGATCAATGAGGCGCAGGTGGTTCTTGACGTGTTGAGCGATCAGCGCGAAAAAGTTATCCTGAGCCGCAACGCTTCAGGGCAGGTGCGTGAATTTCAGCTGCGCCTGCGCTTTCGTTTCAAGCTGCGTACGCTGGCGGGCAAGGAACTCATCCCGGAAACGGAGATCCTGCAACAGCGCGATATCAGTTTCAATGAGTCCGCCGTGCTGGCCAAGGAAGCCGAAGAAAACCTGCTCTATCGCGACATGCAGAGCGACATCGTCCAGCAGATCATGCGTCGCCTCGCAGCCGTAACAGAGCTCTGAAGCCGACGGCTTCCCCTGGCGGCAGACGGGTTCTCAGGCCCGCATCAGGGTGCTCTTGCCGAAAAGGCTCTCGATCAGGTCGACCGCTACTTCGGCCGTGCCGTTGCGAACGTCCAGCGCCGGGTTGAGCTCCATCACGTCAAGCGAGCCGAGCAGGCCCGTGTCGGCAATCATCTCCATACAGAGTTGTGCCTCGCGGTAGGTGGGGCCGCCTTTGATGGCGGTGTCCACGCCCGGCGCGATGGAGGGGTCGAGGAAGTCCACGTCAAAACTCACGTGCAAATGGGTGTTGGCGTCCATGCCCGAGAGCGCTTTTTCCATGGTGTGGCGCATGCCCATTTCGTCGATGTAGCGCATGTCGAACACTTCCAGCCCCTCTTGCCGCACAAAGCGCTTTTCGCCTTCATCCACGCTGCGGATACCGATTTGCCGTATCGCCTTGGGGCTCATCGCGGGCACTTTGCCGCCTATGTTGGTGAGTTCCTCCGGGCCGTGCCCACACAGCACAGCCACCGGCATGCCGTGCACATTGCCGGTGGGCGTGAGCGCGTTGGTGTTGAAGTCGGTGTGCGCGTCCAGCCAGAGCACGCGCAGCGTCTTGCCTGTGTCACGGCAGTGGCGCGCCACCGCGCTGATAGAGCCGATGCCCAGGCAATGGTCGCCGCCCAGCAAGATGGGCATGTGGCCGGCCGAAAGGCTCTGGTACATCGCTTCATGCACCGACTTGTTCCAGGCGACCACTTCGTCCAGGTGCCGGTAGCCCTCGTCGGGCGGCAGCCAGGGGTTGGTGGGACCAGCGAGGTTGCCGGTGTCGACCACTTCCAGCCCCCGGCCGTGCAGCGCCTCACGGATACCGGCCACGCGCAAGGCCTCAGGACCCATGGACGCGCCGCGGCTGCCCGCGCCGATGTCGGTGGGAGCGCCAATCAGGTCGACAGAAGTGATCATCAACGTGCCATTTCAGGGATGGATGGAATGCGGGTGGCCCTGGCCGCAGGCGCCACGGCGGGTGCCAGCAAACCGAACAGGTTTTTGGGATCGTCAAGATGCGGCACCAGGTCGATCTGGCGGCGATTGACTTCGTCCGCCAGCTGCAGCTTGTGCAGGTAACGCAGGGCCGAATAGTCTTCCAGTGCGAAGCCGACTGAATCAAAAATCGTGACCTCGTCGGTCGATGCGCGGCCTTTGGCCGTGCCCTTGAGCACGTCGGCAAACTCGGCCACCTTGAAGTCCTCGGGCATCTGCTGGATCTCGCCTTCGATACGCGACTGCGGTTCAAACTCAACCACCACGCGGGCATCTTTGCGCAGCAGGATGTCGGCGTGAAGCTCGGTCTTGCCGGGGCAGTCGCCGCCGACGGCGTTGAGATGCATGCCGGGCTTGATCATTTCGGGCGTGAGGATGATGGCGTTGCGTTTGTCGGCAGTGATGGTGGTCACGATGTCGGCTCCTTGCACGGCCTCAGCCGCTGACTGGCAAATCGTCAAACGAAGGCCCTGCAGCCCCATGGCATGCAGGTTACGGGCCAGTTTATCGCTGGCTGCGGCGTCTATGTCAAACAGGCGCACTTCGCGTATGCCCAGCATGTGGTGAAAGGCAATCGCCTGGAATTCGCTTTGCGCGCCGTTGCCGATGAGGGCCATCACGCGGCTGTCCGGGCGGGCCATCCACTTCGCGGCCAACGCCGACATGGCCGCTGTGCGCAACGCGGTGGTGATGGTGAGTTCCGACAGCAGCAGCGGGTAGCCGGTGTCCACATCGGCCAGCACGCCGAAGGCGGTGACCGTCAGCAATCCCAGCTCCGTGTTCTTGGGGTGGCCGTTGACATACTTGAAGGAGTACTGGTGGCCGTCGCTCGTGGGCATGAGCTCGATCACGCCGTCCGGCGAATGGATGGCATGGCGTGCCGACTTGTCAAAGTCGTTCCAGCGCCGGTAGTCTTGCTCAATCTCGCCGGCCAGGCCTTCGATAAAGGCGGCAGCGCCGTGCTGACGGACGATTCTCTGAATGCTTTCAATGCCGATGTAATCAACCATGATGGGGCTCCCGTGTCTTATCTTGATTTCCATTGTCTGCAGCTGCCGCGTCAAAGAAAAGTCAGTAAGTTGCTCAAATTTATGCGTTGATTGATCAAATAGTCAGTTCCAACTGGCGTTTCGCCAATAAAATGGACATATGGACGACACCGACCTACAATTGCTTTCCCTGCTGCGGGACGACGCACGGGCTTCTGTCGCATCCATCGCCAAGGTTTTGCGCGTTTCCCGCGGTACGGTGCAAAACCGTCTGGCCAGGCTGGAGGCCGATGGCACCATCACCGGTTACACCGTGCGCCTCAAACCCCAGGCCGAGGGCCACCGCATACGCGCCTTCATGACGGTGGCGGTGGAAGGCAACCGCACCGACGCAGTGCTGGCCGCCCTGCGCGGCGACCCGGCCGTGAGCGCCCTGCACACCACCAACGGGCGCTGGGATATGGTGGCCGAGTTGCAAGCCGACAGCCTGGAAGCCTTTGACCGTGTCCTGAGCCGCATTCGCCTGCTGGAAGGCATTGCCAATACCGAGACCAGCTTGTTGCTGTCGACCACCAAACTCTGACTTCAAACTCACGCCACCCACTAAACTCCCGTCATGAATCTGGCCCCCGCCCAACTCCAGGAACACCTCAAGCGCGGCTTGAAAAGCCTGTACACCCTGCACGGTGACGAACCCCTGCTGGTGCAGGAGTTTGCCGACGCCCTGCGCGGGGCGGCGCGCGAGCAGGGCTACACCGAACGCACGGTGCACACCGTGGCCGGCGCACATTTCGACTGGAGCGAAGTGCTGGCCAGCGGCGGCTCGCTCAGCCTTTTCGCGGACAAGCAGATCGTCGAAATCCGCATCCCCAGCGGCAAGCCGGGCAAAGACGGCTCGGTCGCGCTGCAGCAGATCGCCGAACGCGCGCAAGGCGACGACTCCACGCTTACGCTGGTCATGCTGCCGAAGCTGGACAGCATGACGGCCAAGGGCGCGTGGTTCGGCGCGCTCGAAAGCTTTGGGGTCACCGTCAAGTTCGACCCGATTGACCGGCGCAGCCTGCCGCAGTGGATTGCCCAGCGCCTGCAGCAGCAAGGCCAGCGTGTAGCCGCCGGCGAAGAAGGCCAGCGCACGCTGCAGTTTTTTGCCGACCGGGTGGAAGGCAACCTTTTGGCCGCCCACCAGGAAATCCAGAAACTGGGCCTGCTGTATCCGGCCCAGTCCGGCGGCAGCGACGGCATTCTCACTTTCGACCAGGTCGAAAACGCCGTGCTCAATGTGGCGCGCTACGACGTCTTCAAGCTCTCTGAAGCCGTGCTGGGCGGCCAGTCGGTGCGTGTGGCGCGCATGCTCGACGGCCTGCAGTCCGAAGGCGAGTCCGAAGTGCTGGTGCACTGGGCACTGGCCGAAGACATCCGCAGCATGAAACGCGTGAAAGATGCCATTAGCGCCGGCCGCCCCATGCCGATGGCGCTGCGTGAAAACCGCGTCTGGGGCATCAAGGAAAAACTGTTTGAACGCGTGCTGCCGCAAATCGGCGACACCACCCTGGCCAACCTGCTGCACGCGGCGCACAAAGTCGACGGCATCGTCAAAGGCCTGAAGCAGCCCGACTGGCCGGCCGACGGCTGGCAGGCGCTGCACCGGCTGGCGGGCATGGTGTGTGAGCAATGCGCCGCGCCGGGGCGTGCCAGGCAAGCGTAGCCCCCTCGGGGGGCAGCGCAGTACGCGAAGCGACAAGCGTGGGGGCAGCACCTACTGCGCCGGGCCGCCCCAGGCAGGCATAGCCCCCGGCACGCCGCGCCCGCTTCAGAAGCCTAAAATGGTGCGATGAACGCGCCTGACTCCCACAAAGCCCTTTCTTCCTCCAGCGACCTCGCCACCGATGTCCCGGGGTTGATGCAAGCGCTCGGGTCCAAGGCAAAAGTGGCGTCGGCCCAGGTGGCGCGCGCGCCAGCAGCTATCAAAAACAGAGCGCTCCTGAACCTGGCCGCCCTGCTGCGCCAGAACCTGGCGGCGCTGGAAGCCGCCAACCGGCGCGACCTGGAGCGCGCCACGGCCTCAGGCCTCGCCGCGCCGATGTTGGATCGCCTCAAGCTCACCCCCAAAATCATTGAAACCGTGGCGGTGGGTTGCGAGCAGCTCGCCGTGATGCCCGACGTGATCGGCGACATCATCGGCATGAAAGAACAGCCCAGCGGCATCCGCGTGGGGCAGATGCGTGTGCCCATCGGCGTGTTCGGCATGATTTACGAGAGCCGGCCCAATGTGACGATTGAAGCCGCGTCGCTCGCCATCAAAAGCGGCAACGCCTGCATCCTGCGCGGCGGCTCCGAAGCGATTGAATCGAACAAGGCGCTGGCGGCCTTGGTGCAACAGGCGCTCATCGATGCCGGCTTGCCGGCCGATGCCGTGCAGCTGGTGCCCACCACCGACCGCGAAGCCGTCGGCCACCTGATCGCCATGCCGCAGTATGTGGACGTGATCATCCCGCGCGGCGGCAAAGGACTGATCGAGCGCATCAGCCGCGATGCCAAGGTGCCGGTCATCAAACACCTGGACGGCAACTGCCATGTGTATGTCGACGACCCTTGCGACATCGACATGGCCGTGAAAGTGGCCGACAACGCCAAGACGCAAAAATACAGCCCCTGCAATGCCAGCGAGGGTTTGCTGGTGGCGCGTGGTGTGGCGGCGCAGTTTCTGCCGAAGATCGGTGCAATTTATGCGGCCAAGGGCGTTGAAATGCGCTGCGATGCCGAATCGCAGGCCATCCTGGCGGGCGTCAAGGGCGCCAACCTCAAGGCCGCGACCGAGCAGGACTGGTACGAGGAATACCTCGCGCCCATCATCAGCATCAAGGTGGTGGCCGGCATTGACGAAGCGATCGCCCACATCAACCAGTATTCCAGCCACCACACCGACGCCATCCTGACGCGCGACCACATCAACGCCCAGCGCTTTTTGCGCGAGGTGGATTCCGCCAGCGTGATCGTGAATGCGAGCACCCGCTTCGCCGATGGATTCGAGTTTGGGCTGGGTGCCGAAATCGGCATCAGCACCGACAAGTTCCACGCGCGGGGGCCGGTGGGCATTGAGGGGCTGACGTCCCTTAAATACGTGGTGCTGGGGCAGGGCGAAGTGCGTTCCTGAAGCCATGCCGGGGCGCGAAGCCGGCCCCCGGATTTTTGGATGGCTTGCGTTGGCGTTACCCCTTGTAACTCGCTGAACCCATCCCAATCTCCCTAGAATTCGGTCAGATATAACCGAAGCAAATAACAGAATCCCTCATCGAAAGTGGCCGAATGGTTCCGCACCTCATCACCGCCCTGAACGGCCCCATCAACGAACTCGAACAACGTGTCCTGGACTCCACACCGGCGATTGAGCGCTGGTTCCGGCTGGAGTGGATGGAGCACACGCCGCCGTTTTACAGCTCGGTCGACATCCGCAACGCCGGCTTCAAGCTGGCCCCGGTCGACACCAACCTCTATCCCGGCGGCTGGAACAACCTCACGCCGGAGATGCTGCCGCTGGCGGTGCAGGCGGCCATGGCTGCCATCGAAAAAATCTGCCCCGAGGCGCGCAACCTGCTGGTCGTGCCCGAGAACCACACGCGCAACAGCTTTTACCTGTCCAACGTGCTGCAGCTCAAGCGCATCTTTCACCAGGCTGGCCTCAATGTCCGCTTCGGCTCGCTCAGCTCCGACATCAAGGAACCGACCACGCTGAATCTGCCGACTGGCGAGACCATCACGATCGAGCCGCTGATCCGCACCGACCGCCGGCTGGGCCTGAAAGACTTCGACCCCTGCACCATCCTGCTGAACAACGACCTGTCAGCCGGCATCCCCGGCATCCTGGAAGACCTCAATGAGCAGTACCTGCTGCCGCCGCTGCATGCCGGTTGGTCGGTACGCCGCAAATCGCGCCATTTCAAGGCCTATGAAGAAGTCTCCAAGCGCTTCGGCAAGCTGCTGGGCATAGATCCCTGGCTTATCAACCCGATGTACGCCCAGTGCGGGGAGGTCAATTTTGCCGAAGAAACCGGCCTGGACTGCCTCACCACCAATGTCGATGCGCTGCTGACCAAAATCAGGCGCAAATACAAGGAATACGGCATCAACGAAAAGCCTTTCGTGGTCGTCAAGGCCGACAACGGCACCTACGGCATGGGCATCATGACGGTGCGCGATGTGAAGGACCTGGACAACCTGAACCGCAAGACCAAGAACAAGATGAGTACCACCAAGGACGGCCAGGCGCTGTCTGAAGTGATCATCCAGGAAGGCGTGCTGACCAACGAGCGCGTGAACGACGCGGTGGCCGAGCCTGTGGTTTACATGATGGACCGCTATGTGGTCGGCGGCTTTTACCGTGTGCATGCCGAGCGCGGCGTGGACGAAAACCTCAACGCGCCCGGCGCCAGCTTTGTGCCGCTGGCCTTTGCAGACAGCGGCCGGCTGCCGCAGCCCGGCGAGAAGCCCGGCTCCAGCAACCCCAACCGTTTCTATATGTATGGCGTGATCGCGCGGCTGGCCATGCTGGCCGCGAGCTATGAGCTCGAAGCCACTGATCCTGACGCCGAGGTTTACGACTAGGCACACCCCTATCGTTCTCACTTCGCTACGCTTCGTGTAGTGCCGTTTCCCCTTGCAGGGGACCGCCGCAAGGCATCCGGCAAAGCCGGCCTGCCTGCGGCCGCCTGGAAAGTCGGGGAGCTTATGTGTCCGCGACGGCCAGAATTAGGAGTCTTTTAGGCCTCTAGCCCAAGCAGGCTGTGCGCAAGCAGCTATTAAAAAAGTAGCGCCCATAATTCACCTGCCTGCGCTGGCTTTCCCGGCATCAGCGGGGCCGGGTTGTTACAAGTTGTTGCGGTGCAACAAAATCCGGATTAGTTGGATTTAGGGATGTCCGCCGACTTGCAAGCCGGGTACCTGGGCGCAAAATAGCGTTCCCAAAGGTAACCATTCCCGCCGCTCTGGACCCGCTTGAACGGGCCGAGTGCAAAGACGGGAAGTTTTTGTGTCCAGTAAAAAATCATCACTTGCGGCGCTCACCCTGGGCGCCATCGGTGTCGTCTACGGCGACATCGGAACCAGCGTCCTGTATGCCGTCAAGGAAGTTTTCGGTTCCGGGCATGTTCCCTTCACCCCCGACAACGTCTACGGCATCCTGTCCATTTTCTTCTGGACGCTGACCGTCATCGTCTCCATCAAGTATGTGGCGCTGGTGCTGCGTGCCGACAACAATGGCGAAGGCGGATTGATCGCCATGCTGGCGCTGGCCTCCACCGCGGTGAAGGACAAGCCACAGCTGCGCAAGACCCTGCTGATCGTCGGCATCTTCGGCACCTCCCTGTTCTATGGCGACGGCGTCATCACGCCGGCGATCTCGGTGCTCTCGGCCGTTGAAGGCCTGGAAGTTGTTTCCCCCGCCTTCAAGCAGGGCGTGATCCCAATCACCCTGGTGATTTTGTTTGCCCTTTTTGCGGTGCAAAAGCATGGGACGGCGGGCATTGGCAAATTTTTTGGGCCCATCACACTGATCTGGTTTGCCGTGCTGGCGCTGCTGGGCATTTCGCAGATCGTGACCCATCCCGAAATCCTGGTGGCAGTCAGCCCGCACTACGCCGTGATGTTCATGTGGAACAACCCTGGCACCACCTTCATCATCCTGGGCGCCGTGGTGCTGTGCGTAACGGGCGCGGAGGCGCTCTACGCCGACCTTGGCCACTTCGGCAAAAAACCGATTCGCCTGGCGTGGTTTTCCGTGGTCATGCCCTCGCTGGTGCTCAATTACTTCGGCCAGGGCGCGCTGCTGATCGGCAACCCTGCCGCGGTGAAAAACCCGTTTTTCCTGATGGCGCCCGAGTGGGCGCTGCTGCCGCTGGTGGGCCTGGCCACCATGGCCACGGTGATCGCCTCGCAAGCACTGATCACCGGCGCTTTCAGCGTGACCAAGCAGGCGATCCAGATGGGTTATTTGCCGCGCCTCAACATCCAGCACACCAGCGTGCGCGACACCGGCCAGATCTACATGCCCTTCGTCAACTGGGGCCTTTTTATTACCATCGTGCTGGCGGTGGTGATGTTCCGCTCGTCGAGCAACCTGGCGGCTGCGTACGGCATTGCGGTGTGCACCGACATGCTGATCACCACCATCCTGACTTTCTATGTCATCCGCTACGGCTGGAAGTACCCGCTGAGTTTGTGCATTGCGGCCACGGGCATCTTCTTCCTGGTCGACTTTGCGTTCTTTGCCTCCAACCTCATGAAGCTGTTTGCCGGCGGCTGGTTCCCGCTGTTGATTGGCGGCGCGGTCTTCACGCTGATGATCACCTGGAAGGAAGGCCGGCACCTGCTCAACGAAAAGCTGCGTGCCGATGCGATTGACCTGCCCAGTTTCCTGGATGCCGTTTTCGTCAGCCCGCCGGCGCGTGTCGAGGGGACGGCTGTGTTCCTGACAGCCGAACCGGGCAGCGTACCGAATGCGCTCCTGCACAACCTCAAGCACAACAAGGTGCTGCATGCGCAGAACCTGTTCGTGACGGTGCGCAATCACGAGATTCCCTGGATCGGCATGAACAAGCGCCTCGAAATTGAATCGCTGGGCCACGACTGCTGGCAAGTCAACGTGCACTACGGCTTCAAGAACGACCTGGACCTGCCCAAGGCCCTGCAGCAGATCAAGGGCAGGGGCTGCGAGCTGGAATCGATGACAACCAGCTATTTCCTCTCTCGCGACACCGTGATCCCGACCATCGGCAGCGGCATGGCGCCTTGGCGTGAGAAGCTGTTTGCGCAGATGCACCACAATGCCAGCGGTGCCGCCGACTTCCTGAACCTGCCGAACAACTCCGTGGTGGAGCTGGGCAGCAAGATCGAAATCTGAACATTTTCCGAAGAATTTGACCCGCAGGCCAGTAGTGACGGGCGCAACCAGCTATTGAATTAATAGCGCGTGTGTCTCCGTGGCGGGGAGGTTTTCCCGGGCCCTGCCTTAGCCTGTTGCCGACGCGGCGCCCGGATAGCAGAAAATACCGTCATGACTCTCAAAGCCGCCCACCCCACACGCTTCTGGTCCGACTTGAAGAGTCCTGACTTTGCCGGCCTGGATTTGACCCGCTGCATTGCCGTGCTGCCCGTGGCGGCGATCGAACAGCACGGCCCTCACTTGCCGCTCAATGTGGATGCGACCCTGGTGGAGGGCGTCATTGCCGCTGCCTTGCCGCATTTGCCGCAAACGCAGCCGGTGCTTTTTTTGCCCACGCAATCCGTGGGCTTCAGCCCGGAGCACGGCCGTTTTGCCGGCACGCTGACGCTGAAGGCCGAAACCGTCATCCACCTCTGGACCGAGCTGGCCGAATCCGTTGCGCAAACAGGTGTCAAGAAACTGGTGCTGCTCAATTCGCATGGGGGCCAGGTTGGGCTGCTCGATGTGGTGGCGCGCGACCTGCGGGCGCGGCTGGGCATGCTGGTCTACAGCGTGAACTGGTTCAACCTTCCGCTCACAGGCGAGGACGGCAAGCCAGTGAATGATTTGTTCAGTGCCGAAGAGCACCGCTTCGGCATCCACGCCGGCGAGATCGAAACCTCCATGATGCTGGCGCTCAAGCCGGATCAGGTCGACATGGCCAAGGCGCAGAACTTTCACTCTACCTCGCAGGATCGCGCCAAAAAATTCAGCATCCTGGGCGACGGCCGCAGCGCCAAGCTGGCCTGGCAGATGCAGGACTACAACCCCCAGGGCGCGGTGGGCAACGCGGCCGCCGCCACTGCCGACAAAGGCCGGGCCCTGCTGAATGCAGCCGGGCGCAGCCTGGCGCAGCTGCTGGTGCAGATCGACCAGCTGCCGGCGGATACCTTGCGCCTCCACACACCGAACCCAAGCTGAACCAGGCTGACCAGGTTGTTGTTTTGACGCCATCTTTGGCTTCCAGGCCTCGCGGTCAGGGCTTGTTTTGCTTAAACTCTGCGGCTTTCCTTTCACCGCACCTTCACGGAGTTCACGTGTTTTTCATCGTCGCCATCCTCTAACCGACGCCCGCCACCCGCTCAGGCCAGTGGACTGATTCCATCAGTTGCCCACTCCCGGTCACATGAGCAGGCCGCCGCCGAAGCCGGACGTGCCCATGCCGCCAATGCCATTGCGGCGCATGCCATCCTCCCGCCCCGCAGCGCGCAAGCACGTCGTCGGTTCATTCCACTGAACCAGGAGACGACCATGTCTGCATCTTTCTCGTTGCCCCTTGAAGGCAACACCCCTGTCCAGTCGCTGGACATCCTCAAATACCCGCGCACACCGCACATAGAAGGCTCACGCCTGCAGCCCGGCGATGAAGGGCAGGATCACACTCCGCTCGCGTCGCTGAAAGGCCGGCACGCCGTCTTTGAAGAAAAACTCGACGGCGCCAACGCCGCGGTTTCGTTTTCCCCTGCGGGCCAGTTGCTGTTGCAGTCGCGCGGCCATTACCTCACGGGGAGCAGCCGCGAGCGGCAGTTCGCGCCGTTCCGGCAATGGGCTCACGCGCAGGAGGACCGCCTTCTCTCCTTGCTGGAAGACCGCTATGTGATGTACGGCGAATGGCTGTACGCCAAACACTCGGTCAGCTACGACCGGTTGCCGCACTACTTCTGCGAGTTTGACATTTTCGACAAGCATGAACAGCTGTTTCTGAGCACACCCCGCCGGCGCGCTTTGCTGGCAGGCTCGCCCGTGGTAAGCGTGCCGGTCCTGCACGAAGGCCTGTTGCCCATCCGCGCAAAGGCTTTCCCGGCGATGATGCGCCGGTCCCTGGCCAAAAGCCCGGCGTGGCGGCAAGCGCTGGAAAGCACCGTGCACCGTCAGAGACTCGACCTCGGCTTGTGCTGGAAACAGACCGACAAGTCGGATCAGGCGGAAGGGCTTTACATCAAGCTGGAAGACGCGCAGCAGGTGCTGGCGCGCTTCAAATGGGTAAGGCCCGACTTTGTGCAGACCATCCTGGACTCCGGCTCACATCACAGCACGCGGCCCATCGTGCCCAATGGCTTGGCGCAAGGCGTGGACCTGTTTGCGCCGTTGCCAGCCGTCGGCTGGCCGGAAGCTGGAAGGCCTGAAGCCGGCACCTGGGAGCAGGAGACCTGGTCATGAACTACTTGCAAATCCAGTCCTTGTGTCCGCAGGGCGACGGGAAGACCTACGACTGGGCTGAGTGCTGCGACGTATTCCCCCGGTTGCGCAGGCTGGAAACCACGCCGCAGAGCAGCCGTTACCACGCAGAAGGCAATGTGGGCATCCATACCCGCATGGTGCTGGACTGCCTGCTGGACTCCGCGCACTATCGCAGCGCTGATGCGGGCAGGCGTGAAGTGCTGTTTTTGTCGGCGCTGTTGCACGACCTGTGCAAGCCGGAGACCACGGTCACCGATCCAGTCACCGGCGATATCGGGCAACCTGGGCATTCCAGGCGGGGTGCCGTAGATGTGCGCGCCCTGCTGTGGGAGGCCGGGTTCCCCTTCGACGCTCGCGAAGCCGTTTGCCGCATCATCGCCGCCCACCAGGTGCCGTTTTACGCCTTTGATTCCCGGCGCGGGGAAGCTCCCGAGTTCATTGCGCGGAAATTGTCCTGGGGTGTTTGCCTGGCAGACCTGATCTGCGTGGCGCGTGCCGACATGCAGGGACGTATCTGCGTGGACCAGCAGGCCCGGCTCGACGACATCGATCTGTTCGAAGAACTTGCCCGTGAGGACGGATGCCTGGACCAGCCCCGGCAGGTGGCCTCAGCGCACACCAGGCTGCACTACGCGCGCGGTGCCCAGATCCACCTCGACAGCGCGCTTTTCCAGCCGGCAGGATCGTCCGTGACGGTGTTGAGCGGCTTGCCGGCATCCGGAAAAGACACCTGGGTCCGGGCCCATGCGCCCGGGCTCGACGTGGTGTCCTTTGACGACGCGAAGCAGGCATTGGGGTTGAAGCACGGCGAGAACGATGGCATGGCGGCGCATTGGGCGATAGACAAAGCCAAGGGTCTGCTGAGGCAGAAAAAGCCGTTTGTGTGGAACGCTACCCACCTGAGCGAGCAAATGCGCAGCAAGACACTGGACCTCCTCTATGCCTATGAAGCGGAGGTTCGGCTGGTTTACCTGGAAGCGCCCGTGCAGGCCGTCTTCTCGCGCAACCAGAAAAGGGACTCCACGCTGTCGAACACGGCCTTGTCGCGCATGCTGCACCGCTGGGAAATTCCCCTTCCTTGGGAGGCGCATACCGTGACTTATCAGGTGGAGTCTTGACCGAGCCCTGAGGGGCGCCTGGTCGGCCTGCTTCACCGCAAGCTGACCGTCTGTTTCTTCCAGCCCGCGTCCTGCCATTTGCCGAAGGCCGCCAGCAGCGACGGGTCACCGGCCTGTTTCTCGGCCGTCAGGCTGTCCATGCGCGCCACCTCGAAGCTGCGGCGCAGGCGCCCGGCAATGCGAGTCTCGCGGGCCAGCAGCATGTGAGGTGTGCCGCGCACCCAGCCGGCAAATTCCACATAGCCCAACTCGGGGCCATTGCTGGAGGGCGGCAGCACCTCAATCGTCCATTGCCCGGATTTCTTGCGAAACACCCACAGCTCGCGCCAGGCGTCCAGCGGCTGCACCGCGAGCGCCAGGGCTTGACCATCCGGATGGGCGCTGGCGGACGCGGTCCACACGATGCCGTAGGTGCAGCGCCTGGCCACGGCCTCCTTGCCGGGTTTGCCGTCGCCCTTGTTCTCATACAGCGCCACGCAGGTTTCGCCGGCCTGGCCTGTCTCCGTGGCTAGCGTCAGTTTGGCGAAGCGGGGAAGCGCGGTTTCAGCGCCCCATCGCGAGGCGCCCACGCGAATCGCCGCGTCGTTGTAGTCCTGCCTGTCGTTGTCTGTCAGCTCCAGCTTGTTCACCGCCGCGAGTTCTGCAAGCGCACGCTGGGCCGCCGCCGTGGGCGCTTCGGCCCGGCGCGCCTGCTCGAACGCCAGGCTGGCGTGGACGCCGGCACGGCGCAGGCGCAAACGGTTTTTGCTGACTTCAGGCAACTGGGCGAACTGAGCGGCGCTGACCTTGTCCAGCACTTCGGCGCGCCACTGGTCTTGCGTGAAGCGGTCCTGCGGGTGCAGGTCGGGGCTCATGCAGTCGGGGCGGGTCACGGCCAGCGCGGCGCGTGCGCGTTGCTCGGCGTCGGATGGCAGCGCCAGCACACGGCGAAAGGCCTCACCGTTGTAGCAAAGCTGCATGCTTCCGTTCTGCTCATAACCCTTGAAGTTCACGCCATAAAAGCTGGCCACTTCCATGTGTGCAGAGATCACGTCACTCGTGGCCTTGCCGTGCTTCATGGAGGCGCGGCGCGCCAGGCGTTCGGCCATGGTGCCCAACGCATCAAAGGCTTCCGCGCCGATGGCGTCTGCCGGCGCGGCCTTAAGGTAAGCGGCCGTGTAGGCAATGCCCAGGGCTTCAGCGCCCGGGCTTTCGCGCAGGAAGCGCACCACCGAGAGGAGCTGCGGCGCGTCCTCGGCCTGCAGCGAGACCGTGCGCACCTGGCTCACGTGGATGAAGCCCGCACGTTCGCGCCTGTGGTCGTAGACCTGCAGGTAGTCCATCCGCTGGCCGCGAATTTCCAGCGCATCACCCTGCCACAGGGCCGCCTGCTGCGCGGCCGAATCGCGCGGTGCGGCGCGCAGGGTGGCCTGGTCCTGCGTCACGATGGCGAGGGTCAGAAGTGCGGTGGTGATCATTATTCGGCCTCTTCTTTGTCGTTGTTGTCTTGCGTGCCGGCGCCGCGCGGCGCTTGCGCCACGGTGGGGCCGGCCTTGGGCGCACCGCCCAGCAGGCCCGCGCCCACAAAGCCGCCGCTGGTGGAGGGCGGGGCGATGATCACGGTGATCTTGTCGCTGAGCTTGTCGGCCATGGTTTTCTGGATCAGCAGCGGATGCCGCGTGATCAGCACCCCTTCGCGCGCCATCTGCTCGCTGTTGATCTTGCCCACGCGGTCCAGCCGGTAGGCTTCGGCATCCGCCAGTTTCTGGCGCGAGTCGGCTTCACCCGAGGCCTCGATGCGCCGCGCCTGGGCGCTGCCTTCGGCTGTGCGGATGCGCGACTGCTTGTCGGCCTCGGCTTCCAGCTGGCGCTGCTCGATCTGCTTTTGTTTGAAGGGCAGGACATGTTTCATGGCTTCTTCCTGGGCCTTGGCGGCAATCACCTGCTCACTGGCGGCAGCCTGCGCATTGGTTTCGCGGCGTACTTTTTCGGCCATCGCATCCAGCTCGGTTTCCTTCACGCGTTTTTCTTTCAGAGCCAACGTGTAGCGCATTTTTTCCGTGGCCAGTTCTTCGGCCAACAGCTTGTCCATGCCCTGGCGGTAGTCGGCCGGCAAGTCGACCTTGCCCATCTGCACCGTGCGCAGCAAGATGCCGTCGGCTGCGAGCTTGGGCTTCAGTTCAGCTTCGATGAGCTGCTGGATCTCGGCTCGCTTGCTTGAGAAGATCTCCCGCACGGTGTAGCGGGTGAAAGTTTTGTAGATCACGCCTTGCACGGCAGGCTGCACGATCTGGCCCGCGATGTCGTCTGGCAGGTTTTTCGACAGTGCGTTGACCCTGGCCGGGTCCAGCGCATAACGTACTGTGAGGTCCACGCCCAGGGACATGCCTTCGATCGACTGGAAGGGCGAGGGGCCATCGGCCCGGCTGCTGCCTTCGGGACGGTAGACCTGATCGCGCAGCGAGAAGGTACGGACTTCGTGCAGGCCGGGCAGGAGCAGCAGCGAGCCTTCGCGGAACTCGTCGACGCCGCCGGTCAGCTGGTTGGTGCGAATCGCCACGTCGCCGCGCGCCACCGACTCCATGGGGGGGTGCGCCCACAGCAGGTAGCCGGCTGCGCCCGCCGCGGCGGTGGCGATCATCAAGCCGCTGGCGCTGGCGGCGCGCTGGACGCCTGTGGCAGCAATACGGCGGGTGCCGCGCACTCCTCTGGAAAAGATGGCGCGGATGCGCAGGGCAATGCGGGTGAAACGTAAATTCATGATGGGCTCCTCCGTTGGGTTTGGCGAGAGGCGCGGGTTGCACTTTCTCTGGCCTCCATTGTTCGAGTCGGGCCCGGAGCATTCAATGCGCCTGCGCGGTGTCTTTGCGCGGTTTGGCAGCAGCAACCCTCCGCCAACGGAAGAAACACTCACACGGGCTGGCGCAGGCCACACCCATAATGGCGGCAACCCTTTCTGCCGAGGCCCCATGACCAAAATTGCCGTGATCGAAGACGACCTGCCCATGAGCAACCAGCTCAAGGGCTGGATTGAATCGGCCCGTCCGGGCATCCAGGTCGACCAGTGGTTCAACCGCGACGATGCCGAAGCGGCAGTTGCCCGCGAAGGCTACGACGCGGTGGTGCTGGACATCGAACTGGGACGTGAACGCCACGCCGGCGTGGCCATCATCAACGCCATCAACAAGCAGCGGCAGGGCACGCCGGTGCTGGTGGTCTCCGCCATGCCGGCCGCCATCTACCGCAGCATCATGAAAGCCCTGGACGCCTGGGACTACCTGCAGAAAACCACCTTCGAGGAAGCCGACTTCATCGAGACCTTCCTGGACATCCTGCGGACCGCCAACGCCAAACCCGCAGGCAAGGCGCCAGCCGTCGACAGCCAGGAACTGCAGCTGGATCCGCTGCGCCAGAACACCGCCATCTGGCGCGGCCAGCGCGTGAACCTGCCGCTGACGGCGCAGCGCATCCTGGCGGCGTTGCATGCCCGCCGCGGCGAGGTCGTGAGCTATGACGACCTCTACCAGGTGGTCAAAAGCGGGCGCAACCGCGACAACATTCGCAAGCACGTCAGCACGATCCGCGACGCGTTCAAGGAAATCGATGCGGCCTTTGACGGCATTGAAAACGTCCCGATGCGTGGCTTTCGCTGGGCCGAGGCACCGGAGCCCCCGCGCGGCAAAGGCAAGGTGTGAAGCTGCCCACCCGCCTGGATGTCGAGCGCCTGTTGCCGGCGCGCGTGCCCTTCGGCCTGCGCGCATTTTTTCGCGGCGCTTTTTTGCTGCTGGCATTGGCCACCGTCGCCCTGGCCATCGCTGTGTTGCAAGACGAAAAGGAGCGCAGCTACCGGAATTACCAGGACGGCTTTCGCAAGAACCAGGCGCAGATCGCCGCCAAACTGCGCCATCCGACGGGACAACTGGTGCTGCTCAACCCCACGGCCTACGAGCGTGAGGTGACGCCGCTGCGCCCGCTGGTGTTGCCTTTTTCGGCCCTTGATTTCGACGATCGCAACAAGGCCCAGCAGGCAGTCGAGATGGCCGGCTGCCTGGTGCAATATCCCGACGCGGCCTCGATGTGCGTGGCCGTCGGCAATAACCCCTTTGCTGGCGGTTTTCTCTATGCCGTCGGCAGCTTCAACAGCGGACCCTTGGTGTCCCACACTTCGGGCACGCTGGACTTGAGCCTGGCGCATCGCGCCCGCATCACGGTCGACATGCGCGGGCAGCGCTACCGCTGGATAGCGCCCTTCCAGGCCATGCAGGCCGTGGAAGAGGGCCGTAGCGCCATACCTTTTGCCAACACCCGAGGGCGGCTGGTGGGCTTTGTCGACGAGGGCCCGATCACGCCGGCCAGCCGGCCCGTGCGCGATTTTCGCGGCTGGCTGTGGCAGGACAGCCGCTGCGTGGATGGCACGCTGGGCACGGATCCGGAGTGCGCGCGGCGCGCCTTTGTCAGCGTGCGCCTGCCGGTAGAGCTGTTTCGCGAGGCGCTGTTCTCCAAAGGGCCGGCGGGCATCGTCTGGCCGCCGGCCGACCTGGATCAGATCAAGGTCCAGGTGGAAATGCTGGCCCCCGGCGATGGCAAGGCTTTATTTGACAGCAACAGCCAGGGCGCCACAGCACCTTTTTCGTGGTCCGAACTGACCCCTTTGCTGCTGCCCGGCGAGAAATTGCGCATCCGTAAGCTGGGCGCCGCGGGCGCCAGCACGGACGTCGTATCGCTGTCCGGCATGGAGACGACGGAGCGGTCGTCTCCCCTGATTGCCTGGCTGATCCGCCGCCTGCAAGTGGAAGGTTACGACGCACCTGTCACGAGCGCCGACATCATCAGCACACCGCTCGGGCGTTATGAACTCTCGCTGACCGGTGACATTCGCAGCGTCAACAAGGCCCTCACGGCCGTGGCCACCCGTGTGTCGTGGTTTGTAGGCGGCATGCTGCTGGCCATCTTTGTGACCTGGCTGGCCATTGAGCTGCGCATCATCCGCCGCATCACCGAACTCACCCGCCGCGCCGCCACCGTGTCCAAGGGCGTGCGCGCCAGCGACAGCCTGGCAACGGTTGACCTGGCCGACCTGCGCGGCGGCGACGAGCTGGGTGTGCTGGCTGGAGGCCTGCAGGACCTGCTGCAGCGCGTGAACGAAGACGTGCGCCGCGAACAGATCCGTGTGGCCCAGGAAAAAGACACCTGGCACGCCGTAGGCCATGAAATCATGTCGCCCCTGCAATCGCTGATGGTGCTGCACGGCAGCGCCGACGACCCGGCGCATCGTTACATCAGCCGCATGCAGCAAGCCGTGCGCGTGCTGTACGGTAGCGCGTCCCCCAGCGAAGCCTTTGAATCCACCGCGCTCAATGTGCAGACACTGGATGCCAATGAATTCCTGAGCCATGTGGCGCGCAACGCCGCGGCGGCCGGCATTCCCGATGTGGCCTTTGATCCGCTGGCCCATCCGGTCAGGGTGCGTGCCGACGAGTATTCATTGGAAGACGTGGTCTCGCATGTGCTGCGCAATGCTGATCGCTACCGTTTGCCCGGAAGCCTGATCCGCGTCACGCTGTCGCAGCATGCGCACGAAGGCACCGCGCCTGAGGCGCTCATCACTATCAGCAATCAGGGCCCGCAAATCGAGGCCGGCATCGTGGACAAAATTTTCGAATACGGCGTGTCTGACCAGCCCGACGCGGGCGCAACAGGCCAGCGCGGGCAGGGCCTGTTTGTCGCCAAAACCTATATGGCCAAGATGGGTGGCACCATCACCGCGCATAACCGGGACAGCGGCGTTTGCCTGGAGTTGCGGCTCCAGTGCGCGACCTGAAAAAATCAAAGCCCCCAGCAAGCGGTAACTCACTGGGGGCTTTGTCTTGCCAGGCGGACCGGTAAGTTCGCTGCCATGGAGGAAAGTATCTCCGGGATGGGGCCGAATAATTTCCCTGATTTGCCGCTGAATCTGAGAAAAACAGATAAAAAATCTCTAAAACTCAAGTTTTCAGATAAATTATCTGGATGGACATTTTAGACCGGAAAATCCTTCAGGTTTTGCAGGCCGATGCGCGCACCAGCCTGCAAGACATCGGGCAGGCCGTAGGCCTGAGCCCTTCGCCCTGCTGGGGCCGCATCAAGAAGATGGAGGAGGCCGGCGTGATCGAGGGCTACACGGTGCGGCTCAATGCGCAGGCGCTGGGCCTGGGCGACACGGTGATGGTGCAGGTCACACTCGACAGCCACTCTGACAACACGCTGGAGAAATTCGGCGAAACGCTGGCGGCGATTCCCGAGGTGGTCGAGGCTTATCTGGTGTCCGGCGAGTACGACTACCTTTTGCGCATTGCGGTGCACGACACCAAGGACTACGAGCGCCTGTTGCGCGAGCGGCTCTACAAGATCAAGGGCATACGCCACAGCAAATCCAGCTTTGTGCTGCGCACCCTCAAAAAGGCTGACCTGCCCCTGCTGCCGGGCTGAACAGGAAGGCCGGCGCTGACAACGGCCGGCGCGGCCGACTGACAGCTGCGCCGGCCTCGCTCCCCCACACTGACGAAGGCCCGCGCTTTGCGGGCGCCGGCACTGCCGGCATTTTTTTCAGGGGGTTCCATGCGATCAACAACCTGCCAACGTACCTTGCGTGTTTCAGCGTTGTGCGCGGTGCTGGCCTGCACACTGGCCGCGTGCGGCGACACGGCCCTGTTGCCGCCGGAGGCCGGTATGGGAGCCAATCCAACCCTGCCCAAACCCAACAAGACCTTGTTCCCGACGGTGAACATCGCGCCGGCCAAAGGCTGGCCCGAAGGTGTCATGCCCACGCCGGCCGCCGGACTGGGCGTCACGCCATTGGCCAGCGGGCTGGAGCATCCGCGCTGGGTGCATGTACTGCCCAACGGCGACGTGCTGGTCGCCGAAAGCAATGCGCCGCCCAAGCCCGAAGACGGCAAGGGCATCAAGGGCTGGGCCATGAAACTCGTGATGGGGCGTGCCGGCGCCGGCGTGCCGAGCGCCAACCGCATCACCTTGCTGCGCGATGCGGACGGCGACGGCAGGGCTGAAGTCCGCACGGTATTTCTGGACAAGCTGAACTCGCCCTTTGGCATGGCACTGGTAGGCAATGATTTTTACGTGGCCAATACCGATGCCGTGGTGCGCTTTCCCTACCAGCCGGGGCAGACCCGCATCACAGCCGAACCCGTCAAGGTGGTGGACCTGCCCGCCGGCCCCATCAACCACCACTGGACCAAAAACATCATTGCCAGCCCGGATGGCAGCAAGCTGTATGTCACTGTCGGCTCCAACAGCAATGTCGGGGAGCGCGGCATGGAAGCCGAAACCGGCCGAGCCGCCATCTGGGAAGTCGACCCAAAAACCGGCAGCCACCGGGTATTTGCCTCAGGCTTGCGCAACCCCAACGGTATGGGCTGGGCGCCTGGCAGCGGCGCGCTCTGGACGGTGGTGAACGAGCGCGACGAGATCGGCAGTGACCTGGTACCCGATTACCTGACATCGGTGCGCGATGGCGCGTTTTACGGCTGGCCCTACAGCTATTACGGCCAGAACGTGGACGAGCGCATGAAGCCACCGCGTCCGGACCTGGTGGCGCAGGCTGCTTCGCCAGACTACGCGCTGGGCTCCCATGTCGCGCCGCTGGGCATGGTGTTTTCTGAAGGCAACGCACTGCCGGCGTCACTGGCCACGGGGGCCTTCATCGGTGAGCACGGTTCCTGGAACCGCATCCCGCACAGCGGGTACAAGGTGGTGTTTGTGCCGTTTCGCCAGGGCTTGCCGGCCGGGTTGCCGGTGGATGTCCTGACGGGTTTCCTGAGCGCTGAAGGGCATGCGTACGGCCGGCCGGTGGGTGTTGCCATGGACAGGCGCGGCGCGCTGCTGGTGGCTGACGATGTGGGCAACGCGGTCTGGCGCGTCAGCAGCAGCCAGCCGCAATAAAGGCTCCTGATTCCCGACGCGATGGATTGAGGAGAAAAGTGGCTGTAGCCCTTGTGGAGTGGGCGCAAGCAGCTATTGATTTTGTAGCGGTGACGCTATTAATATCGCGTCAATCAGCCGGCAGCACCATGTCGGCGGTGCCCGGGCAGACCCAGCGGGGATGTTCCCGCGAGGTGTCTATGCAACCCCCCGATGCATACACGCCCTTGGGCTCGCGCATGCGCAGCATCAGGTCCAGGATCCGCGCAGTCTCGGCCGGGTCGGCGCTGGAGGCCTTGACCCCGGCCTCCACGATGCTTTCGTTGATGCGCAACTCGCCCGCCTCGTCGGTGTAGGTGGCATGCCGCCAGTGGAACAGTTCCAGGCATTTGGCCGTCAGCGTGTAGGGTTGCTCGCGTTTCCAGAAGTTGGTGAACAAGCCGTTGCCGATGTAGAACACCCACGAACCCTCATAACCCGAAACATCCGAGGAATGTTCATCGGGGTTGCGAAACCACAGGCGGTCGCCGGGCACGTAGTACTTCGGCGGCAGCGGCTGGTCCATCGTGCCGTACTCGCGCAGGAACACGTCGTGGAATTTGCCCGACATGATGGCGCGGCGCTCCCAGCGCTGCTGCAGCGCGGCCAGCAAGGCCGGGTTGCAGTTTTCGAGTTCCTGGGCGATGGCCAGCAGGATCACGTATTCGGTCGCGCGGTAGCAGGAAAAGGAATACAGCTTGCCCGAGGCCTCGGGCTGGGTGGCTTTTTCCAGGGCGGGGATCAGCGCGTGGCCGGGTCTGACGGTAAAACCCGCGTCTTCCGAGTAGGTCCAGCAGTCCTCCGGCCGGTTGACTTCGGTCGTGTGGAATTCCAGGGCCGTCTTGCGCGCGGCCAGCACGATATTGCGGCGTATGCGCACGGCCGATACCAGCTCCGCATGGCTGGGAAACTCAAAAGCGACCGGGCTGAGCAGCATGGCCAGAAGAATCTCGCGCTCAAGGTCGTCGCTGCTGTTCAGCGTGTCCAGCTGTAGCCGCTGCGCCAGACCCAGGGTGTCCAGGCCGGGCGCCCATTGCGCGGCAAGGCCGTCCGGCAGGCAAAAGCTTCTTGCGGCGGCACCGCCGGGGGAAATTTCTTTGGTTTCGACCGCGTCCTGCAGCCCGAGCCTCTCCAGCTGCACCAGGAAGCTGTAGGTGGCTGCTGCCAGTGCGCCCGCAGTTTCACCGTGAAAATGAATTCCGACAGGACGAAGGCTGGGCATCAGGGCGGCGGTCATGCTGCCGCAAAGTATCTTTGCTTGTGCCCAATCCGGCAATGGCGGAAAAACCACGAAGCCGGCTGCAGGGCGCCCGTCAGGCGTAAGTGACCCAGCTTGCGTGTTCGGGCGCATCCAGGTGCGGCAGGGTGTTGTAGGTCACCAGCATGTGCCGCTTGGGGGTAAAGGCGAATTCGGTGAGTGAGCAGTTGCGTATGCGCAAGTTGAGCTCTATCGTGGTTTCAGGGCTGGTGCCCAGTACATGGCCCACGGCGGTCGAGATGGGCCCGCCGCTGGAAACCAGCAACACATTGCCGGTATAGCTGCCGCGAATGTGGTCCAGTACAGAGGTGACGCCCCCCACGAACTCGGTGTAGCCCGGCATGCCCTTGGGGCTTACCACGCCGGCCATCCACTGCGCCAGGCCGTCGCGCAGCAGGCGGAAGTGACTGCGGTATTCCTCCGGTGTCGCCGGCTTTTCGAGCTTGTGCGGGTAAATGGCGCCAATCACGGCATGGCTGTCGTATTCGTTCAGGCCGGGCCGCTGCTCGGCCTGCATGGGAGCGCCCATACCCTCGCAAATCCCCGCAAAGGTATTCACCTGGCGCTGCAGCGTTCCGGTGAAGGCTGCGTCGAATGTGATGCCCTTGTACTTGAAGTATTCCCCCAGGCGCACGCTTTGCTGGCGCCCCATGGGGCTGAGCACGTCGTAGTCGTCTTCGCCAAACGAGGCCTGGCCGTGGCGCACGAGGTAGAGGGTTCCCATGGGCAAATTGTGACGAATCGCAGACTGCGTGCCAGTCGCACGCGCGACCGGCGAAACAATAACCCACCTGGAAACGGCTTGTCACGCAATTGCAATGTGCATGCCCCATGCTTGCATGGTCACGCCATGAATGCCAATGATTCCAGACATCGACAACCGCCTTCTCACGCCTGTTGATGAATGTCATGGCCCGCGCATCGTGACCCGGAATGCGCAGGCTCCCTGCGTGATGCGTGGCGCCGCCTCGCAGTGGCCCGCCACACATCGCTGGACATTCGACTTCCTCGCAAGACAGGGCGCAGACCGCCCCGTGAAACTTGTTGTCGGCAATCGGGAGCTGGATGAAACAGGATTCACCCAGTCGACCTTTAGCCAATACGTTGGAGGTCTGGCGTCGAGCGGGCCGATCCCGGAAAGCGGCGCCAAGGCCGCGTATCTGAAAGAGTTCGATCTTCTCAATGAATTTCCCGAACTTCGAAAAGATGTGGATACGCGCGCGTTGCTTCCGCCACACCAGTACCTCGCCAGCAGCGCATGGATTGGACCGCAAGGCGCCCACACTGGCCTGCACCATGACTTGCTGGACAACCTGGCTGTCCTGCTCCGCGGTGCCAAACGGTTTTATCTGGCGCGGCCCGGTATTGTTGAGTCACAAAGCGCCCTGTCTTCAAAGTACGACCGATGGGCGCGACTGGCGGATATCGGGATCCAGGATCTTGCCCGCGCCAGGTTGCCGGAAAAATCCCTTTTTGTGGCCGACCTTCACCCAGGTGACGCCATCCATGTTCCGAAGGGCTGGTGGCACGAAGTCGTCAATCTGAAAAGCAGCATCTTCCTCAGCGGGTTCTTTGGACCGGTGCCGCATGTCGTGGGCCTGTGGCTTCTGACAGGCGTGCGCCAGTGCATCCACGAGGCCATGCCCCGGGATGGCAGGCGATGCACTTGCCACCCGGCCGCCTGAATGAGCCTGCGCCGCGTCAACTCCATACAAAAGGAACCCGTTTTGACCAGAGCCTTGGCATACCCAAAACGCCGCTTCACGACCCGCTTCCTGCGAGTGGGCGACATCCCCGCATTGCTGGATCTCGAGCGCAGGCAATGGACGGCCGATCAGGCGGCCAATAGTGCGGACTTCCGCTTGAGAATCGAGGCGCATCCCGACCTTTGCGGTGGCGCATTCTGCACCCGGACCGGCGAACTGCTTGCCTCCGTCTTTACCAAGCCCACGCACGATGCGGAGTGGACCGCGCCAGGCAGCTGGGCGCAAAGTGCGAACCTGGACAGCCGGTTCGCGGGGGAATCTTCGCAACGGGGACGGACGCGATGCATGTTCGGCATCAGCCTCACCAGCGTGGAGCCCCGCGCCGCTGCGCAGCTTGTGGCGTTTTACTACCTTTATCTGCTCAAACGCGGGTACAGCGAGATATTCCTGGGTTCACCCATGCCCGGACTCAAACGTTACCTGCAGCGTCACCCGGATGTGCCTGTTGAAACCTACGCACGGACTACAAGGTCAGGGCTGCCCATTGATCCCCAGTTGCGTTATTACCATGGCAAGGGCATGAAGACGATCGTTGCCATCCGCGAGAACTACTTCCCGCACGAGGATTCCTGTGATTACGGCGCCATACTGAAAGCGCGTGTGCCGTTCCGCCGTCTTGCCCCGCTGTTCAGGCTGGTTCCGGTTCCCGTGTTGCGAACGGTGGCAGCGCTGGCGCCACGGTTCGCGCTGCCAGCGGACGAGGCGTGCGCCAAGCCAGATGCATCTTCCGGGACCGCCTGAAAAAGACCTGCGCTGAACGCTTGGCTCGGTGCCTGACCTCCCCGAGCGGGCAGGAAATTGACAGCCAGGTCAGGACTGAGATCCCGACAGGACATCGGCAAATACGGTCCGGTCCACATTGCCGCCGCACAGCGTGGTGCCGACCACCAGGCCCTTGAGTTGCCTGCGCTCCTGCATGGCCGCCGCAAAGCTGGCCGCACCGGCGCCTTCAGCTGCATTGTGGGTGTCGGTGTAGAGGTCGCGCATGGCCTGGGCGACTTCGTCGTCACTGACCTTCACGATCCGCTCCAGGTGCGGCAGCAGAACAGCCAGCGCTGCCGGGTCGGCGACGCGGCAGGCCATGCCATCGGCCAGTCGCGTGGTGACGGGCGCTTCCACCACCCGGCCGGCGGCCAGCGAGTCGGCATAGGTGGTGGCGTGGGTGCTGACCACGCCCACGATGCGCAGCTTGCGGCCCAGGGCAAGCTTGGCCGCAATGGCCGAGCAGGCGCCCGAGCCCTGGCCGATGGGTACATAGACGACATCAAGCTGCGGCACTGCCAGCATGAACTCCCACCAATAGGTGCTGACGCCGCGCAGCAGGTCCCTGTGAAAACTGGGCACCATGTGGGCATTGCGCTCGCCAGCCAGCCTGGTGGCGAATTCGCGGCTTTCCTGGAAGTCTTCCCCTTGTTCGATCAGCGTCACGCCGAGCGCGCGCATGGCGGCGTTTTTCTCCACCGAGTTGCCGTGTGGAACCACGATGGTGCAGGGCACGCCGTGCGCACGGGCAGCCCAGCCAATGCTCTGGCCGTGATTGCCGCGCGTGGCGCTGATGACTTCTTGCGGCATTTCGCCGCGCTGTTTCAGCCCGTCAAAGTAAGTGAGCCCGCCGCGCAACTTGAATGCGCCCACCGGTGTGTGGTTCTCGTGCTTGATCCAGCAGTCGGTGCCCAGCCGTTGGCTGGAGAGGCCCCAGCGGTATTGCGGCGTGGCCTGGAATTCGCGGTAGACGACGCGCGCGGCGTCTTCTATCTCCTGCAGCGATGGCAGCATGTTGTTCTCCAGACCAAGGGGGTGGTCGAGTACGGCGCTCATTGGCTGGCCTCCGCTCTGCGAGCTGCGGTATTCGCCTTGGGAACGGCCCGGCGGCTCATGGGGGTGACCTCCGCTCTGCGAGCTGCGGTATTCGCCTTGGGAACGGCCCGGCGGCTCATGCAGCCACCCGCTTTTCAGCCAGCAGGCGCAGCGCCAGGAGGCCCAGCACCGTTCCCATCACATAGCGCTGCACGCGCATCCAGCTGATGTTGCGGTTCAGGAAACCGGCAATCGCAGCGGCAAAGCAGATCAACACAGTGTTCACGCCGGTGCTGACGCTGATCTGCACCGCGCCCAGCGTCAGGCTTTGCAGCAGCAGGTCACCGCGCTCGGGGTGCAGGAACTGCGGGAAGAACGAGAGGTAAAACATCGCCACCTTGGGATTGAGCAGATTGGTCATGAAGCCCATGAGGAAGAGCGTGCGCGGCGGGTCGTGCGGGAGCTCGCGCGTTTCAAAAGGAGCGAGGCCGCCTGGCTTGACGGCCTGCCAGGCCATCCAGAGCAGGTAAGCCGCGCCGGCGATCTTGATCGCGTCAAATGCCAGCGGTACGGCCAGCAGCAGCGCCGTCAGACCGAAAGATGCAGCCAGCAGGTGCACCACAAAACCCAGCGCCACGCCGCCCAGCGACACCAGGCCGGCGCTGCGGCCCTGGCACAGCGTGCGTGAGATGCAGTAGATCATGTTGGGCCCGGGTGTGAGCACGAGCACCAATGCGGCGAGGGCAAACCAGGCGAGTTCGGTGGACGTCAACATATAGGTCCTATGAATACTATTTTTGCAAATGCGAATGGGGTGAAAACGGCGCCAATCAAGGCGCGCGACGACGCCCAGACCGGGTGTCTGGGCTAGGAGCGCAACGCCGAGTGGCGCCGTTTTCACCCCATTCCCTCCGGGTTGCGATCAAAAAGGCCTTGCGCGGCGTTGCAAAGCCTTGACGGGGTTCACCCCGCCTGCGTTTTGCGCCTTGCTCAAGGCCTTTTTGACTCGCAACGCATCTTGCAAAAATAGTATTCATAGGACCTATGCTCCTTTGGATTCCAGGGTGACGAGGCCGCGCGGCGTTTGCAGCGTGGCGATGAGATTGGGCGGGCCTTGCGAGAGGCCTACGCCGGCCAGCCCTATGGCCTCGTAGCCGCCGCGCAATGCGTCGGGGCGCGGGTGGCTGGCGTGCAGCGATTGCAGCGTGACGCCTGAGGGCTGCATGCCATCGGCCGGATGCACGTCGCCCCACTGGATCAGCGTGGGCAACGCACCGTAAAACAGCCTCTGGCCATCTTCACGCACGGTAATTTTCCAGCTGAGCTGGCCTTGCGGCGTCATGCGCGAGACGTCCAGCGCCTCACCGCGGTCCAGCCCCAGGCGGGAAAGCGCGCGCACCGCCGCGCTCACACGGGGCGTCGAGGCAACAAAGTGCGCGAGCTGCGGGCCGGTCTTGCTCAGCCGCAACTGCAACTCATGATCATCCAGGTCAAACCAGCGCCTGGCCGGTGCCGTACGCGGGGTTGGCTTGTCCGGGTTGATTGCAATGATTTCGAAATAGGCGCGTGGAAAGGCCGGCGAGGCCACTGTGAAGAGCCGGTTGTGCGTGCCCATCAGCGGATGCTCGCCGCCCGGCCCGGGCGTGATGCCCAGCACGCGTTCGCACCACAGCACGCCTTCGGCGAGGCTGGCCGCCACCACCACGAGGTGGTCGACCTGCGAGGCCAGCGGTATGGATGCGGCGGTGGTTTCCATGATGAGCCTTTAGAGCGTCACGCTTCCGTCTATGCAGGTTACCGATTCGCCGCCCACCCAGACCTGGCCGGCCGCATCGCGCTCGATATGCACCTGGCCGGCGCGATCAAGGCAAACACCTTGCGACGCGGTGTAGCGTTCGGGCGCATGGCCTTCGGCAATCAGCCACTGGGCCAGGCTGGCATTGAGGCTGCCCGTGACAGGGTCTTCATCGACGCCGATGGGGGCGGCGAATGCACGCACTTCGAAATCCGGGGCCGCTTCAGGCGCGGAAGCTGCAAAAGCTTTTGCCTCGCGGTTGGCGCGTGCGATCAGCGGCGCCGTGTCCTCATGCGGGTAGCGCGCCACCACGCCGACTTTGGTGCCCAGTTTCATGAGCGCCTTGTGGTCGGGCGTCAGTTGCAGCACGGTTTCGGGCGTGTCGAGCAGCAGGCCCAGCCACAGGGGGCCGTTGTCCAGGCATTGGGCGGCCAGGATACTCGTCGCTTTAATCCCCAGTGCGCCGGCAACCTGGGCCAGCAACGCGGGGCTGGGCGCGGAGCGCTTGAGGGCCGGCGCGGCAAAAGCGAGGCGCTTTGTGCCAGTCTCGCGGCGAATCTTCACCAGGCCTACTTTGCACTCCTGCACGATAAAGTCTTTGCTGCGCGGTTGCCCACCGTTCTCCAGCCAGCTGTGGCAACTGCCCAGCGTGGGGTGGCCGGCAAAAGGCAGTTCGCCGCCGGGCGTGAAGATGCGGACGCTGTAATCAGCCGTGGCGTCTGTGGGCGGCAGCAGGAAAGTCGTTTCGGAAAGGTTGGTCCATTTGGCAAAGCGCTGCATGGCGGCGTCGTCCAGGCCGCTGCCGTCGATGACCACGGCCAGGGGGTTGCCGAAGTAAGGGGTGGGTGTGAAGACGTCGACTTGCTTGAATGCGCGCTGCTTCATGGGGTTCTCGGTTTTTCAGGGTGGTTTGAAGATTTATGACAAGGGCAGGTCCAGCACGCCGCGCGTGGCGGGACGTGCCAGGATGGTCTGGTACCAGCGATCCAGGTGCGGCCGCACGGCACGGGGCTGTGGCAGGCCGAACCAGCGGTGCATTTCGCAGGCCAGCGGGATGTCTGCGATGCCGAAGCGTTCGCCCCCGATGAAAGCCCGGGTGGCCAGATGGGCATCCAGCAGGGACAGCAGTGGCTCTGTGGCGGCCACCGACTGCGCGATTAGCACCTCATCGCGTTGCGCCGCCGGGGTTCGGATCCACTGGATGAATGCGCTGCGCCCGGCCGGGTTGAAGGTGGTCTGCTGCCAGTCCATCCATTGCTCGGCGGCGAAACGTTCCGGCAGCCCGGCGGGATAAAAGTCCCCATGCGAATGCCTGGCACACAGGTAGCGCACGATGACGTTGGATTCCCATATCCTGGTATCGCCGTCTTCCAGCAGCGGCACCAGTGCGTTGGGGTTCTTTCGCCGGTACTCGGCCTCCCTGACGATGCCGAACTGGCCGCCGGCGTCGGTGCGCTGCAGGGTTAGACCCAGTTCTTGCGCGACCCACACCACCTTGCGAACATTGATGGAACTGATGCGTCCCCAGAGATGAAGCATGGATCAGATTCCTTTGGATGGCCGGTCGAGTAAAAGCAGCCGCAGTGCGAGCCCCGCCATGGCAAAGGCCAGCAAGCCGCGCTGGAATTTTGCCGCGCCGGGGTGTGCCTGCAACCGGCGCCCAATTTGCCCGCTGAAGGCGCCCAGCAGGGTGTTGAACACCAGCGCCATCGCAGACAAGATGACCCCCAGCAGCAGCAACTGCAGCGTGACATGGCCTTGCGCCGGGTCGACAAACTGCGGCAGAAACACCATGAAGAACAGCAGTGCTTTCGGATTCACAAGATTGTTCAGCAACGCCATGCGCACGATGCGCCCAAAGCCCGCAGAGGGGCTTTGCGCCTGGCTGGGTGCACCGGCCGGCCGCAAGGCCTGCCGTGCGAGCCACAGCAAATACAGCGCACCGGCATAGCGAAGCAGGTCGAAGGAGGGCGGCCAGGCCGCCACCAGTGCTGTCACGCCGGTGGCGGCGCACAGTGTATGGATCAGGTCTGCCGCCGAGATGCCCAGGGCCGCCGCAAAGCCGCCCCGCGTGCCATGCGCCACGCCATGCGACAGCACAAAGGCCATGTTGGGGCCCGGCGACATGAAAAGCGCCAGCACCGCCAACAGGAACAGCGACAACGTGCCGGTCTCCATCATGCGGCGCGCAGTTTTTCGGGAACGCCCGCGGGCAATTGCTCACGGATGGCCGCCGCCAGTGCGGCGATGCCGATATTGATCTGCTCCGCACTGGAGGTGACGAAGGACAGTCGCAGGGTGCGGGCGTCGGCATGGTCTGCATAAAAAGCCCAGCCTGGCACAAAGGCCACGTTGCGCTCAACCGCCTTGGGCAGCAGGTCGATGGCGTTCATGCCCTCAGGCAGGCGCACCCACAAAAACATGCCGCCGGCCGGCGTGTTCCAGCTCACGCCCTCGGGCATGTCGCGTTGCATCGCGGCCAGCATCGCGTCACGCTGCGATTTGTAGAGCGCGCGTATGGTCGGCACATGGCGGTCCAGGAAATTGTTTTTCATGGTCTCGACCACCATGCGCTGGTTGAAGCCGGGCGTGTGCAGGTCGGCTGCCTGCTTGGCCTGCAGCAGCTTGGGATAAAGCGATTTGGGCGCGACCATGAAGCCCAGCCGCAAGCCGGGTGCCAGGATTTTGGAAAAGGAACCCATGTAGACGCAGCCCTCCGGGTTGCGCGCCGTGAGCGGCAGCGGCGGCGGCGTGTCAAACCACAGGTCGCCATAAGGGTTGTCCTCAACAATGGGCAGGCCCAGGCGCGCGGCTTCGGCGCTCAGTGCGGCGCGGCGTGCCTCGGTCATGGTGCGGCCGGTCGGGTTCTGGAAATTGGGCAGCACGTAAAAGAAACGCGCACCGGCGGCTTTGCGGGTCAGGTCGGCGATGTCCACGCCTTCGTCATCGCTGGCGACCCCGATCACTTCGGGCTCCATCGGTGTGAAGGCCTGCAGCGCACCGAGGTAGGTAGGCGTTTCCACCAGCACGCGGCTGCCGGCGTCGATCAGGATTTTGGCGATCAGGTCCAGGCCCTGCTGCGAGCCGGTGGTGATCAGAACCTGCGCCGGGTCGACCTTCCAGGGCAGCATGGCGGCGACCATCTCGCGCAGCGGTGCGTAGCCTTCACTGGCTGCGTACTGCAGCGCCGCATGGCCGTCTTCGCGCAGCACCTTGTCGCAGGCTTCACGGAAGGCGGCAACCGGAAAGGTCTTGGGAGACGGCAGGCCGCCGGCAAAGCTGATGATGCCGGGCTTTTCGGTGACCTTGAGGATCTCGCGGATCACCGAGGGGTTCATTTTTTTGGCGCGCTGCGCTTGGGTCCATTCCATTTCACTCTCCTGATGGGCTGTCAAAGACAAGCCTGGTCACAAAAACTTCTGCAAGTCATTAGCTAAAGCGCTGCCGGTGGCGGCCGGCGGCAGGATAAATCAACGCGTTCATTCTGCACCCCTTCCCCGCGCCTGCATGGCGTGAATCAGGCTGACGGCCTGTGGCGCAATGCTTCCCGGAATTCCCCAGTAGTCAAAGACGCCGCCGTCGGCCGCGTGATGCCCGCAGACGACAAACACCCCCGTTCCCAGCTGCTGCTTGAACTCGCTGGCGAGCCAGCCTACAAAGCCGCTGTTGGGAATATCGGGCGCGAAATGCAGGCACACCACGGCATAGCGGTCTTCGGCTTGTGCTGACGCAGGTGCGGGCACCAGCGCGCTCCAGACTGCATGGTCACGTACCAAAGCGAGCGCTTCGATGGCGGGGTGTGCCAGCAGATGTGCAGGAAACTGCGCCAGGGGGAATTCGGCAAATGTGTAATCGCCCGGCAGCACATCCACGCGCGCGTGCGCCATCACGCGCAAAAGCCGTTTGCGTGTTTGTTCGGGGGTTTCCGGCGTCACGTCCATCAGTTTGGCTCCGCTATCGTCACGACGACGCGCTGGAGGCCTCCGGCATCATTTGCTGCTCTTGCAAATTCGCTTGCAGGTGCGCAAGCCCCCGTGAGACGTATTCTTCTTTTTCCCCGACCGGGGCAAAGTAGTGCAGCACCTCGCGGGCTTCGTCAATGCCTTTCAGCCGGGCAATCAGCCATGCGGAAATGTATTGGGCGGACATGCAGCCGCCCGCGGTTGCCAGGTTGCCCCTCGCGAAGAAGGCCTGGTTCAGGATGCTTACCCCGGCCGCCTGCACCCAGGGCTTGCTGGTCAGGTCCGTGCAAGCCGGCATCTGGCCGATGAGCCCCAGTTTGGCGAGCAAAAAGGTGCCGGAACACTGCGCCGCGATGAGCTGCCTTTGCGGATTGAGCTGCAGCTGGCTGAGGATGGATGTGTCGTTGGCAACTTCACGCGTCCTCATTCCGCTGCCTATCAGTACTGCGTCGGCCTGGTTGGCTTCTTTCAGGGTGATATGCGCATCGATGGTGAGACCGTTCATGGACGTCACCCGCTGGGTGGGGCTGGCAATGCTGACTTTCCAGCCGGCGTCGCCCCGCAGCGAAATGCGGCTCAGCATGCCGTAAGCAATGAGGGAGTCCAGCTCGTTGAAGCCGTCAAACGTGAGAATGGCGATATGCATGAAGTTGTCCTGAGGCGATTTGAAAGCGCTACTTCACTAAAAAAAAGACGTTGCGGTGAATCGCTTTGCCGGTATGGGGTAGAGACAGCCCGTGCCGGGTCAGTCCACGATAAACAGCTTGGCTCCCGAAGGCGAGGTCGAACGATGGGCTTCGGCGCCATCGGCCACCTGGTAGCTCATGCCAGGCAGCAACACGTGCACGCTGCCGTTGTCCAGCTCCGTATGCAGCTCGCCTTCCAGGCAAAGCAGGATGTGGCCTTTGCTGCACCAGTGGTCCGACACATAGCCGGGCGTGTACTCGACCATGCGCACGCGCACATCGCCAAATTTGCGGGTGCGCCAGAAGGCCTTGCCTTCCAGGGCGGAATGCTCGGTGCGGTCCACGTTCGACCAGTCGGTGGTACCAAAGGGGATTTCATTCATTTGCATGCCGTTACTCCGTGACCGATACGATGGCTTCGATTTCCACCGCAAAACCGCGTGGCAGGGAGCCCACACCGACTGCGGAGCGCGCATGGCGGCCAGCCTCGCCGAATACCTGCACCAGCAGGTCAGAGCAGCCGTTGATGACTTCGGTATGTCCCATGAAATCGGGTGTTGCGTTGACCATGCCCAGCAGCTTGACCACACGGCGCACGCGCGAGAGTTCGCCCAAGGCGGCTTTCATGGTTGCAATCAGGTTCAGTCCGACTTCGTGGGCATGGTTGCGGGCTTCCTGCGCGCTGATCTCGCGCCCGACCTTGGGCACAGCAGCCAGGTCCTGCCGCAGTGGCGAGCCCTTGCCCGACAGGTACAGCGTGGAGCCGTCGAGCACCCAGGCATCGAAGTTACCGCGCGGCACGCTCACCGGCGGAAGAATCAGGCCGAGTTGCTGCAGGCGTTGTTCAGGGCTCATCGATGCTTCCTTGTTATGGATGATTTGATGTTTTTTTGAAGAGCAGGAAAAAAGGCGGCGGCCGGCCTCAAGCCCGTTTTCGCTGGTTCGGCGTGATGTGCGCAATGGTGCCGTCGCCATAGGAACGCAACACCTGCGAGATAACGATATGAAAACCTTTGTACCACTGCGTGTACTGGCGTTTGGCTTCCAGGTGCTTGGGGTGTGCTGAAAAAACGCGCAGCGACTCTTCGGTTTCCCAAAAGTAAGTGGCATTGGTCAACACGCCATCCGGCGAACGCCAGGACTCCGCGCCCAGGTAGCCCGGCGTGGCGCGAGCGGCTTCTTCGATCAGCGCGTCCAGCGTGTGGAACCGCTCGTCGTAGGTGCCGGGTTCAAAGATAAAAGCAGCTGAATACATCACAACTTTCTGGTGTTGAGCAGAGGGCCCGCTTCGGCCGCTCGCACGCGGGCGCCTGACTGCACCGGCATTTTTTTTCCGATGAAAACAGTGGCAATCACAGCCAGCCCAAAGCCGACAGTGACCGCGTCCAGGTGTTCGCCAAGCAGCGGCACAGAAAACAGCATGGACAAAAACGGCTGCACCAACTGCACCTGGCTGACACGTACCGTGCCGCCCAGCGCCAGCCCGCGGTACCAGGCGAAAAATCCCAGCCAGGCCGAGAACACCGCCACATAGGCAAAGCCGGCCCAGGCGCTGGCTTTGAGGGGTGCCTCGGGCCAGGTGAGAAGAGACAGCGGCAAAGTCAAGGGCAGCGAGATTACCAAGGCCCAGCAGATCACGTGCTCGGCCCGCATGTGCTGGGACAGCCGCGCACCGTAGGCGTAACCGACGGCCGCGCACAAACAGGCGGCCAGCAACAAAAGGTCAGCAAAATGGATGGACAGCCCACCTGCGCTGTTTGAGCGCAGCATGGCAAACAGAACCACCAGCGCGCTGCCCAGCGCCGCACACAGCCAGAAGCCGGCCGACGGACGCTGGCGGTGCAGCAGCGCGCCCACCGCCGCGGTGGCCAGGGGCAGCACGCCGAGAATGACGCTTGCGTGCACGGCTTCCACGTAGCGCATGGCTATCGAGGTGAAGAGCGGAAACCCAAACACCACGCCGCCCGCGGTGATGGCCAAGGGCAGCCAGTCCGCCCGCTGCGGCAGCGGCGCACGGCTGAGCAGCAGGAATGCGGCCGACAACGCGGCCGCCACCGTGGCCCGCCCAAGGGCGATGAAAACGCCCGACATCTGGGGTGCATCCGGCGTGCCCACGGCCAGGCGTGTCATGGGCAGCGTGACCGCAAAAATCACGATGCCCAGCAAGCCGAGCCATAGCCCTTTGTTTATGTCTGCGGATGCGGGTGTCATATAAAAAGCATCCAGATGGCAGTGGCCACGAGTACCAGTGCCATGGCTCGGTTGAACCACCGGAGCCGTTGCCCGCTGCCGGCCGGGCCGGTCAGCCACTCGCGCAGCAATGACCCGGCGAGCGCGTAAGTGAGGTTGCTGACAAACGCGTAGACCAGCATCACCGGCAATACGATGGCAAGGCGCGTGCCCGGAGCCTCTCGGCCCGCAATCCAGCCGCTCACGATGGCGAGCGCCAGCATCCACGCCTTGATGTTGACAAACTGCAATGCGGCGCCTTGCCAGAAAGTGACGTTCAGGCGCGCCGCGTCCGCTTCGCTCATTTGGCGCGACTGGGAAATCTTCCAGGCCAGCCACAGCAGGTATGCCACACCGATGATCTTCACGGCCCAGCTCAGCAAGGGCACGGCGAGAACCAGTGCGCCCAGGCCCAGGGCACACACCAGGAGCAATACGCCCCAGCCGACCGGCACCGCGCAGACAAAAGGCAGTGCGCGTTTCAACCCGTGGTTGGCGCCCAGCGCGGTTGATAGCGTCGTGTTGGGCCCCGGCGAAAAGCTCATTGCTGTTGCCAGCACCAGTAAGGCGGTAAATTCTTGCCAGTTCATGTTTTCAACTTTATAGTTGAAAGCAATACACCACCAGTACAGTTGTTGGTACAAATCTCCAAACTGTATTGGTTAAATTGTCAGCACACATGCCGCCTGCAGGGCGTGCCAAGGCCACCCCCATGTTGATGAAAACCGCTTCACAGTCCCTCACCGAACAGTTGTCGGCGCGGTTTGCCGAACGCATCCGCAGCCGCTTGCTGGCGCCCGGGGCGCGCCTGCCTTCCGTGCGGCTTTGCGCAGAGCAGCAGGGCGTCAGTGCCTCCACCGTGGTGGCGGCCTACGACCAGTTGCTGGCTCAAGGCCTGGTGGTGGCTCGCAAGAATCGCGGTTTTTTTGTCCGTGATGCGTCGCTCAATGCCGCGCTGGCGCAAGTTCCAAAAGCGCCGGCAGCTATAAAAAATATAGCAACTGCAAAAACGGGAATGGCCGCGGATCTCGCGCCCCTAGGCACCTGGAGCACTGCGACCTGGATGGCCACGCGTCAGGCACCGGTCGATGCGACGGCGCTGATCCGCGGCATGTTCCACAAGGTCAGCAACAAGCCGCAGCCCGGCATGGGTGTGTTTCCCCCGGAATGGCTCGAAACCACCTTCATGCCGGCCGCCGTCCGCAAGGTCACCAGTGTCAGCGCGCTGCGGGACTTTTCGCTGCAATACGGTGAACCCATGGGCGATAGCGGCCTGCGCCGCGCGCTCTCGCAGAAGCTCAGCGCACTCAATGTGCACGCCGCGCCAGAGCAGATCATCACCACCGTCGGCGCCACCCATGCGCTGGATATCGTCAGCCGCACGCTCTTGCGTGCCGGGGACTGCGTGATGGTGGAGGAGCCCGGCTGGGCCGTGGAGTTTGCCCGGCTGGATGCGCTGGGCATGCGAATATTGCCGGTGCCGCGCCGTGCCGACGGCCCTGACCTGGAGGTGATGGCGCAATACTGCGAAATCCACCAGCCCAAGCTGTTTGTCAGTGTCAGCGTCTTCCATAACCCGACGGGCTACTGCCTTACGCCCGGCAGCGCCCATCGCGTGCTGCAACTGGCGATGCAGCACAACTTTCACATCGTTGAAGACGACACCTACAGCCACCTGGCGCCGGAGCATGCCACGCGGCTATGCGCGCTCGATGGGCTGCAGCGCACGATCTACGTCAGCGGCTTCGCCAAGATCCTGGCGCCTGGCTGGCGGGTCGGCTTTATGGCCGCACCCCCGGACCTTGTCGAGCGCCTGCTCGACACCAAGCTGCTGGCCACCCTGACCACACCAGCCCTGCTCGAGAAGGCGCTGGCATGGTGCATAGACCAGGGGCAGTTGCGCCGCCACGCTGAGCGTATTCGCACCCGGCTAGACGGTGCGCGCGCGCGCAGCGTCAAGCTGGCGCTGGCGCATGGCTGCACCTTTGCGGCGGAGCCCGCCGGTCTGTTCGGCTGGGTGGATACGGGCGTCGACACCGATGCGCTGTCCCAGCGCATGCTGGACGAGGGCTACCTGATCGCGCCTGGCGGCCTGTTTCATGCGGCACGCACCCCCAGCACATTGATGCGCATCAACTTTGCGACCACGCAGGAAGCTGCGTTCTGGAAGGTGTTTGCACGCTTGCGTGACACCGTGAGGTGACTCGCGCTTTCTGCTTCGGCTTGCCCTGCAAGTAAAACACCGGCGGCAGGCGGCCCGTCTCCTGATGACGCGGCCGGCCTGGAACAACCACACCTGAATCCAAACCCGGCCCGTCCACGGGTCGTTTGCCGACGCTGCAGGCATTTGCCCTGCACTCGGTTCCCTCTGTTGATCTGGACCTGCCTTCCGGGATGTGCCGCCCGCTCTACCCTGTCTGCCCGCGGCTGTGATTCGTCGCCGCGCTTGTTACATATTTAACACTGCCGGCCAGCACTCCGTCAAAAAATAAGTACTTCATATTAATTTATGGAAATTTTCCATAAATTTCCCTCGTGTTAATATGTAACTTGATGTTACTATCTGGTTGGGTCTAGCTCAAGATTCAACTCCATTGGTACATTTCTGCGATTTTTCTCACAGAAATATCGTTTTTATTCACATCTATTGCCGCGGTGTGACGTAATCGAGCCCCAAAAAACTGATAAGTAACATAAAGTTACGACTTAGTACATATCTATGCGCATCTGTTCGCTGGCGCCACCCGTATAGCCTTCGCGCCAGCCATTTGCCGAGAGTCACGAAAGGACGTTATTCCATGAAATCTGCCCTGAAATTTTGCATTTTTGCCGCCGGGCTGGTATTTGGCCATGCTGTATGGGCGCAAGCCTCACCCGTGTCCTCCCAACTCCTGGCACAACGCGTGGAGATGGTGGGAGGCAAGCCCGTGCTCAAACCTGCCGGCGACGGCAAGCCCGGTGACCTTCTTCAGTACAGCGCCACATATCGCAATACCGGTACTGCCACGGCAGGCAAGCTCCTGGCCACCATACCGGTGCCTCCGGGCACCACCTTCATCGCAGCAAGCGCCGAACCGGCACAGGCCCTGGCCTCTACCGACGGAAGCGCCTTTGCACCCATGCCGCTGACACGCATGGTTAAACAAGCCGACGGCAGCGTGCGTAAAGAGCCTGTTCCCCTGGCGGATTACCGCGCCCTGCGCTGGGAAATCGGCACCCTGGCAGCGGGCGCCAGCACCGTAGTCAGCCTTCGGGTGCGTATTGATTCACCTGCAGCCGCACCGGCTGCCAAACCGTGATGACGGCCGGCTTCCGCTGCCGTTGCGCCTTCCGCCCTGCGGACGGCGCATTTCGCCTTTCTGTTTCCCGTTAATTGTTTGTTGATTCACCGTTGTTAAGTAGCCAGGAGAAAAAGCCATGTATGCCAATCCTTCGAGTCCGCAGCCTTTAGGGCTGCAGCACTTCTTCACCCACTGGATTGTGGGATTGTTTGTCGCGCTTGCGCTGGCTCTGGCCGGCCTGGCGGCGCATGCGGCACCGCCGCCCGCGGGCACGTCAATCAGCAACCAGGCCTCGGCTACGTACTCGGATGCATCCGGCATTACGCGCACGGTGACGTCGAACGTGGTGCAGACCACGGTGCAGCAGATTGCAAGCTTGACCCTTGCGGCGAACGGCGCGCAAAACGCAACACCCGGCAGCGTGGTGTATTACCCGCACACCCTGACCAACACAGGTAACGGCACCGACAGCTTCAACCTGACTAGCAGCAATACCGGCGCGTTCTCGATGGCGAGCGTGCAGATCTTTGCCGACAACGGCAGCGGCTCGCCCACGGGTTCCGCCATCACCTCGACCGGCGCGTTGGCCGCAGGCGGCCTGTTCAAGTTCATCGTGGTTGCCACGCTGCCCGGCACGGCCACGGCGGCGCAGACCAACACCATCACGGTGACCGGCACCAGCGTTTTCGACAACACGAAGACCCAGTCCAACACCGACGTGACCACAGCCACGACGAATGCGGTGATTGCGCTGACCAAGGGCGGCAGCGTCCCCAGCGGCCCCGCCGGCACATCCATTACCTACACGCTGACCTATACGAACAACGGTAACAGCACGGCTACCGCCGTGGCGATCACCGACGTCCTGCCGGCAGGCCTGACTTACACCGCGGGTTCCGCACGCTGGAGTGTCACCGGCGCCACGGCGCTGAGCGACAGCGGCGGCTCCAGCGGCTCCGCCCCCAATACCCTGACTTCGAGCTACACGGTGGGCACCAAGACCCTGCTGGTCACGCTGAACCAGGTGACGGCCGGCCAGTCGGGCACCATCGTTTTCAGCGCGACCGTGGCTCCAGGTACTGCGCCCGGCCTGCTGAACAACACCGCGACGACGTCATACAACAACGGCGCCACCACGGTGGCAGGCACCTCCAACACCTTTGGCTTCACGGTATTGCAAGCCGGGGCCGTGACGCTGAGCGGCGCCACGGTGGCCGGCCCAGCCGCACCCGGCTCGACGGTGAGTTTCACCAACACGGTGACCAACACCGGCAACGGCTCCGACACTTTCAACATGACGCTGAGCTCGGGTAACTTTCCGGCCGGTACGACCTTCCAGCTCTTCAAGAGTGATGGTGTCACGCCGCTGGTCGATACCAACAGCGATGGAACCGTCGACACCGGCCCGTTGGCCGCAGGCGCCACCTACAACGTGATCCTCAAAGCCACGCTGCCACCGAACGCGACCAATGCCGGTGCGCCTTTCATCATCGCCAAGACGGCAACGTCCGTGTTTGACCCGACCAAGACGGCCAGCGCCAACGACCAGCTGACGGCAGTGGCCAGCGCAGCAGTTGACGCCACCAACAACCTGCCGACCGCGGGGGGTGTTCCTGGCGCGGGCGTGTTCGCCAACGGTGAAGGTGCAGCGCAGGTCACCAACACGCTGAACCCCGGCGCCTCGACGGTCTTCACCATTGTGGCCAACAACACCGGTCCATCGCCGGACAGCTACAACCTGGGCGCCAGCACGGTCAGCACCTTTGCCAGTGTGACGCTGCCCGCCGGCTGGACAGTCAGCTTCCGTGCCGACGGCGGCGTGGGTAATTGCTCGACCCTCGGCGCGACCATCACCAACACCGGCTCCGTGGCTGCCGGCGGCAACGTCGTCGTCTGCGCGGTGGTCGGTGTGCCGGCCGGCTTTGCGGCAGGCACCACGCAGCTGTATTTCCGCACGCTGTCGCCCACATCGAACGCCTCGGACACGCTGCATGACGCCGTGACCGTGAACGCTGTTCGCCTGGTTACGCTGACGCCCAATGGCGCCGGCCAGACCTACCCAGGTGGCTCTTACGTTTACAGCCACACCCTGACCAACTCCGGCAACGTGCTGGAAGGCAACGGTACGGTCAGTACTGTGACGCTTGCGAGCAGCAACAACCAGGCCGGCTGGACTTCCGCGCTGTACTACGATGCCAACGCCAACGGTGTGCTCGACGCGACCGACCCCCAGATCAGCAGTACCTTGCATGCTGCGGGTGTCTTGCCTGCGGGCCTGGCTCCTGGTGCATCGATCACGGTGTTCAACAAGGTGATCGCTCCCAGCGGCGCAACGCCCGGTGCCGTGGACGCCACGACCATCACGGTTACGACCAGCAACGGCAGCTATGTGACGACTGTTCCGGCCGTATCCACCGCTATTGACAGCACCACCGTGATCGCCGGCAACCTGACGCTGACCAAGGCACAGTCCCTGGACACGGCATGCGCCGGTGCTACCGGTGGCACGGTTTACGCGGCAGCCACCCTGAGCGCCCGTCCCAACCAGTGCGTGCTGTACCAGATCACAGTGACCAACGTGGGATCCGCGAATGCGACCGCCGTCGTCGTGTCCGACGCGACGCCGAGCTACACCACGTTGAGCAGCGCGGCTGCCACCACGGTGGGCACTATCACCGGGCCTACCGCAGGCACTACCGGCACCGTCACCGCAACGATCGGCACCCTGACTCCCGGTCAGTCGGCGATCGTGACCTTCGGTGTGCGTATCAACCCTTAACCGGGACTGACCTCTAGCGCGGGAAGCGAAAGCTTCCCCGCTTTTCCAAGGGCACGACCGCGTGCCCTTTGGAAAGCGACGCCCTGTCGAAACCGAACAACAAACCGTCAACCATGCTCCCTCGCCCGCTGCGCAAGCTGCTGATTTCCTGCATGTTGCTGCTCTTCTGGGCAGCAGCACAGGCGGCGCCGACCCCGGCGGGGACGGTGATCAGCAACACGGCGGCCGCGACCTTTGTGGACACGGCAACCGGCCTGACGGTTCACCTCAACTCCAACACCGTGAATACCACGGTGACAACGCTCGAAGCACTCACGCTGGCGTCCAGCCAGAACCTGCTGATCGGCGTGGGCTCGTCATTCACGATCAACCACAACCTCACCAATACCGGCAACGCCACAACGAATTACCTGGTCACGGCCAGCGTGGCCGGGGGCAGCGCCTTCACACCGCTCAATCTCCAGGTGGTGCTGGACGTCAATGGCAACGGCCTGTCGGACGCCGGTGAGCCCGTGATTCCCGCCGGTGGTCCTGTGATGGTTGCCGTTGGCGCCAATGCCGGATTGCTGATCACGGGCCAGATCCCGCCCGGCGCGACGCCTGGCCAGACGGCGCAGATTACCCTGAGCGCGGTGAGCCAGATCCAGGGGGCCAGCGCGACCAACACCGATACGATCAATCTCACCAATGGTGCAGCAATCCAGGTCAGCTATTCAGCCTCGTCGGCCACCGCCACCCAGGGTGGTGCGCTCAGTTTTACGGCAAGGGCCATCAACAACGGGAACATGGCGGCCAGTCCGGCCAACGTGCTTGTCAATAGCGCACCCGCGGCGCTGTTCATCCTGCGTGCCCCGATTCCGGTAAATACTGCCTTTGTTTCAGCGCTGGCGTCCACAAGCCCCGGTGCCCAGACGCTCTACCATTTGCTCGGGAACGCGGCCAATAGTTACGTCACTGCAGTACCGGGCGGCGCCACAGTCGATGCCGTTGCCTGGGGCATTGCCGCGTTGCCCCAAGGCGGATTGTTCCAGGGAACATTTAATGTCAGCGTGAACACCAACGCGTCCGGCAATGTGTCGGGTACGGCCTATGCGGACTGGACCGATGCCGCTGCACCGTTGACCACCACCAGCAACACGGTGGTGTTGCCACTGCCGGCCTACGCGGCAGACATCCTTTTCTACAGCAGCGCTTCCTATGCCAACCGGACCACCCTCGGCACGCCCGGCCGTCCGTTGTTTGTGCAGGCCAATGCCGCGGTGTGCAATGCCGACTCCACGACCGTAGGCACGGTGCCGATAACGCTTGTGAGCCGGCTTACCGGAGATACGGAAACCTTTACCGCTGTAGAAACCGGCCCCAATACCGGCATTTTCCGCATCTTTCCCCAGGTACCCACAGCCAACGCGGCGACGCATATCGTGGCTTCCGGCGACGGCATACTGGAAGTGCTGCGAAACGACACCGTGACCGCCACGATTTCGTCCTGCGGAGGCATCACTGTCTCGGCGACGACCACGCTGCTGGTGGACCCTTCGGGCATCGTGTTCAATTCGTCCACCAACCAGCCTGTTGCCGGCGCCACGGTAGCGCTGGTCGACGTCACCGGTGCCGGCAATGGCGGCGTTCCCGGCGGACCGGCGGTTGTGTTCCAGGTCGATGGCGTAACGCCGGCACCCAGCGTTGTCGTAACGGCTGCTGACGGGTTTTATGAGTTCCCGCTCGTGGCCAACAGCACGTACCGGCTGGTCATTACCCAGCCGGCGGGCTTTACCTATCCCTCCTTGCTTCCTGCCGGCTTGCAGCCTGCTGGGCGCCTGATTGACACGCCGGGTTCTTACGGCGGCAATTTTGTGGTGGCGGGCGTGGCTGTGCATTTCGATGTGCCACTGGATCCCGGTGCCGGCGCCGGTGGCCTGTTCATCCAGAAGACCGCCAACAAAAAGACGGCTGAGATAGGGGACTTTGTCGACTATTCGATCAAGTTCAATAACGTCAGCGCGGCGACGCTCCCCGGCGTGGTGGTCAGCGACAGCCTGCCTGCCGGCTTTGCCTATGTGCGCGGCACGGCGCGGCTCAACGGCGCGCCTCTCGCCGACCCTGCAGGCGGTGCGGGTCCAAGCCTTCAATTTGCGGTGGGCGCGATTGCTTCGGGCGCGCAGCCGACGCTGACGTATCGCGTGCGCGTGGGCGTGGGCAGCCAGGGCGGCGATGGCATCAACACCGCACAGGCCGCTAGCGGCGCGGTGCGATCCAACCGCTCCAGCGTTCGTATTCAGGTCGTTGGCGGTGTGTTTTCCAATAAGGCCTATGTGATCGGCAAGGTGTTCGCCGATTGCAGCCGCAATGGCGTGCAGGACGCAGGCGAGCCGGGTATCCCGGGTGTTCGCATTTACCTGGAAGACGGTAATTACGCGGTGACCGATGAAGAGGGCAAATACAGCTTCTACGGCTTGGAGCCGCGCACCCACGTCGCCAAGGTTGACAGCACCACATTGCCTGTGGGCGCCTCGCTTCAGGTGCTCAACAACCGAAATGCGTTCGATGCTGCCAGCCGTTTTGTGGATTTGACCAATGGCGAGCTCCACAAGGCCGACTTTGCCGTCGCCGAATGCACGCCAGCCATTCAGGAGCAGATCGCGCTGCGCCGAAAGGCCTTGGGCAATCCTTCAGAGATCGCCCAGGCTGCGGGCCAGTTGTTGCAGTCCAGCCGTGCAGCCCCGGTGGACAGCCGGACGCTTCCCTCCAGCGGCGCGATCGGTCTGCCTGGCGCACAGAAAAACAATACCCCCGCCGCAGGTCCGGCGACACCGCTGCCGGGTACCCTGGGCGCCGTGGGTGATCCGGGCGGACCTTATGCGCCCGGCGCCCAGGGGCTGCCCAAACCTGTTTACACGCCTTTGCAGATCGCGCCGGAGCCCGCACAATCTTCCGCGGTTTCAGTTGCCGAAACCGCGCAGGCAGTTGTTCCACTGGAAGAGCTCCTGCCGGAACTGAATGGCGAAACGGGGTTTGTCGGCCTGATCAACGACCAGGTATTGCCCTCCGCCCAGACCCGTGTCCGGGTGAAGGGCCCGCTGGGAGCCACGTTTGAAGTCACCCTCAACGGACAACTGGTACCCGCCACACAGGTCGGCAAGAAGAGCAGCCTGGAGAAAAACCGGGTCGTCGCCTGGGAGTACATCGGTGTTGACCTCAGGCCAGGCCGCAACACACTCAATGTGCGCGCGCTTGACGGCTTTGGCAATGCACGTGGAACGGCACAAGTCACCATCCTGGCCCCCGGCGCCCTGGCAAAAATCGACGTTGGTGCGCCTGCACAGCTGATTGCTGACGGCGCGACTGCCGTACCGGTCACCATTTCGCTGCGTGATGCGCAAGGCCTGCCGGTGGCCGCGCGAACACAAGTGACGCTGCAGGCAAGCCTTGGCCAGTGGCAGACTCCCGACCTCGATGCGCGCCAGCCCGGCACGCAGGTGTTTGTTGAAGGTGGCGAAGGCCGGTTTCTGTTGCTGCCGCCCGCCCAGCCAGGCAAGGCCGAGCTGGGTATTGCCAGCGGCACTGTCAAGTCCGCGGTTGCCATTGAATTCATGCCCAACTTGCGGCCCATGATTGCGGCGGGCATTGTGGAGGGAACACTCAATCTGCGCAGCCTCAATCCTTCCGCACTGCAGCCCGCACAAAGCGGCGATGTGTTCGAGCGGCAGATCCGGAGCACGTCGCGCAGTTTTTCCGGCGGCAAGGGTGATGCGGCTGCCCGCACCGCGTTGTTCCTCAAGGGAAAGGTTCTCGGTTCTTCACTGCTGACGCTGGCATACGACTCCGACAAGCCCTCGGATACGGCGCTGTTCCGTGACATCCAGCCCAACCAGTTTTACCCCGTGTATGGCGACTCGTCGGCTCGGGGCTTCGATGCGCAGTCCACCGGCAAGCTCTACGTGATGCTGCAAAACGGCACCAACTACGCACTGCTCGGTGATTATTCAACCCAGAGCGACAACGCTGCACGCCAGCTGACGCAATACTCGCGCGCACTGAACGGCGTCAAGGGCCGCTACCAGGAAGGCGCCGTGACCGTGGAGGGCTTTGCAAGCCGCACGGCAACGACGCAGCTGGTCCAGGAATTTCGCGCCAACGGCACGTCGGGGCCGTTCCGCCTGAATATCAACGGTGTGGTTAACAGCCAGCAGGTCGACATCCTGACGCGAAGCCGCAGCCAGGCGTCGGTGATCATCAATGACACGCCGCTGACGCAGTTCACCGACTACGAAATTGAGCCCTTCAGCGGCCAGCTGCTGCTCAAGGCCCCGGTCCCGAGCGTCGATGCCGACCTGAACCCGGTCTTCGTGCGGGTCAGCTATTCGGTGGAAACGGGCGGGCCCAAGCATACGGTCGCCGGTGCCGAAGCGCGTCTGGAAGTCCTTCCCGGCATCTCGCTCGGCGCGTCTGCAATGCAGGACACCGATCCCGCCAATCGCCAGAACCTCAACGGACTGAACGTAACTGCGAAGCTGGGTGAAAAGACCGTGGCCACCGGGGAAATTGCCCGCAGCAGCACAGACCTGCAAGGCAACGGCTCGGGCCAGCGCGTGGAAGTCCGCCATGATGACCAGGCGCTGCAGGCGCGTGTCTGGGGCGCTCGCACCAGTGCGGGTTTTTACAATCCCAACAGTGTGCAGTCGGCCGGGCAGTCCGAATACGGTGCCAAGATCGGTTATGCCGTTGATGAAAAAAACCGGCTGGTTGCCGAGGCACTGCGCACAGCCAACAGCGTCACAGGTGCAGCACAAACCGGTGCAGACCTGAAGCTGGAGCACAGCTTGCCGGGCAACGTAAAGGTGGAAGTCGGCGTGCGCTACAGCAGCGCCAATACCGCCGCAGCGCTTTCCGGCCCTGCGCTGCCTGGCAGTACGGTTCCCGTGGTGCCTTCCGCCACGGCACTCGCATCAGGGTCTTCCGAAGAAGTCGGCTACACCACGGCCCGGGTCAAGGTGACGGTGCCGGTTCCGGATGTGCCGCAAGCCGACGTCTATGGCCTGGCCGAATATGCGATCGACGGCAGCGGCGGCCGGGAGGTAGGCGTCGGCGGCAACTATGCCATTAATTCCACGACGCGCCTGTACGCACGCCATGACTTCGTCAACAGCCTGAAAAGCATTTACACCCTCAATGCATCGACGTCGCAGTACACGACCGTTGCCGGGATCAACACGGAACTGCCGGACAGCACGCAGCTGTTCAATGAGTACCGCATGGGTGACAGCATCAACGGCCGCAGCAGTGAAGCCGCCGTAGGCCTGCGCAGGCTCTGGCGCCTGGACAATGGCGTGGGCCTGACCGCCAGCCTGCAGCGCATCAAGCCGTTGTCCGGCGTGACCATCGACGATTCCAGCGCCGTGACGGTCGGAGCCGACTACACGGCCGCGGCCACCTGGAAAGCATCCGGCCAGGTGCAGTGGCAGACGTCATCCACCTCCAGCAGCTGGCTGCTGAGCGGCGCGCTGGCCAACAAGCTGGACGACAGCTGGACCCTGCTCAACCGGGGTCTTTACAGTGAGCAGACCAATCTGGGCGTTACGGGAGGCAAACGTGAACTGATCACAGCCCAGTCAGGCGTCGCCTATCGCCCGGTGAGCACTGATGTATGGAATGCACTGGGCCGTATCGAATACAAAAAAGATTCAGACAGCACCCTGGGTACCGGCCTGAGCCGTGACGAGTCGGGACTGATTCTTTCCACGCACCTCAATATCCAGCCAAGCCGCAGCTGGGTGACGAGCGCGCGTTATGCCGCCAAATGGGGCCGCGACAAGTCCAACGGCATCAGCAGCCGCTCTTTCACGCAGTTGATCGGCGGCCGTTCCACCTGGGATCTCACCGAGCGCTGGGACGTCAGCCTGCAGGCTTACCGCATGTGGGGTAACGGTGCCGCGGAAACAGCCGTGGGCGTGGAAGTCGGCTACCTGGCCTGGAAAAACATGTGGGTGTCATTGGGCTACAACATCAAGGGTTTCCGCGCTGCCGACCTGGCGGGCGAGGCCTATACCCAGCGCGGCGTTTACCTGCGTGTACGCTTCAAGTTTGACGAAAATGTGTTCGAGTCTACCGGCGCGGCCACTGCCACACCTTCCACCACGGCGGGCCCCAAATCATGATGTTCTTTCAACGTCCAGGCCTCTCCTCTTTTGCCCATGGCTTGCGACCGCAGCCGTGCACGGCGGGCCGCATGGCATGGGCCGCCGTCATCATGCTGGTGGCTGCGCCGTGCGCGATGGCGCAGACGACCTTTAACTACACAGGCGCATTGCAAACCTATACCGTGCCGGCGGGCGCGGGCGGTGTGATCATCCAGGCCAACGGCGCGGGCGGTGGCAGCGGCGGCAATGACTTGAACGGCGACGGCGGCGCCGGCGCCGCGGGTGCACGGGCCACCGGCACTTACTACATCGCCCCCGGCACCGTGCTCAATGTGGCTGTCGGGCAAGGTGGCCGGCCCGGCAACACGTCACAGGGGGCTTTTACCTGTGCCAACGCGGCGGGCGCGGGCGGTCTTGCGGGCGGTGCTCCCGGCTGGGCCGGCGGCTCCGGCGGCCAGGCCGGCTGCAGCGGCTGGTCCGGCGGCGGTGCCGGCGGCGGTGCCGCCAGTGTGGTGGCCACGGCCGCCAATGCCAGGCTGATCATCGCCGGTGGCGGTGGCGGCGGGCAGGGCGGCGCGCTCGACGTGCCAGGCCGCGCCGGCCTGCCGGCAGCGATAACGATCGGCACTTTGCAAGGCGGCGCCGGCACCGCCGGCACGACGCGTGTCGGCGACGGCTCGGGCGGCGGCGGCGGTGGCGGCGGTTGCGCAGCCGGTGTGGGGGGCGCGGAACTGGTGGACAGCAGCGGTGCCAACGCCACCCGCCAGGCCACGGGAGGCGGCTCTTGCCGCGACACAGTGCTGATTTCAGCGTTCACCGCGAGCGCCTCGGCTGGCGGTGCGGGTGGCGCCACCGTCGCCGGCACAGCGCCGGGCACTGGCAACCCCGGTGGCAACGGCTCGGTAACCATCACACCCATCTATCCCACGCTGACCGTCACCAAGTCCCAGCCCAGCCCGGCGCTACAAGTCGGCATCAACAGTGTCTACACCCTCACCGTGGCAACCACCACCACGACGCCGGCCTTTGTGGCACGCGTGGTCGACCAGCTTCCCGTCAATATGGCGTATGTCAGCAGCAGCGGCACCGGCTGGACCTGCTCGACCGCGGCCAATGCCGGCGGCACGCTGGTGACCTGCGACTTCGTTGGCACCATCGCCGCGAGCGGCGGCACCTCGACACTGCAGATCACGGCGCGGCCCACCAGCAATATCACGGTCACCAACTACACCGCCGTGGACCCGGCCGGTGGCACCAGCCCGCCGACACCCACCACCTGCACGGCCGCCAACACGCCGAGCGCCGGCTGCGCTGCGCCCGTGGTCAGTACGGTGGCCCTGGGTTTCGGCGGCAACGTGTATAGCGACCCCAACCACAACGGCAGCCTGGATGCGGGTGAGGCCGGCATTGGCGGAGCCACCGCACTGTGGGTCAAGCTTACGCCGCGCACGAGCGGCACCTGCACGGGCCCGGCCACGGTGGCGGCATCAGTCAATCTGACCACAGGCGCCTACAGTTTCACCAACATACAGCAGGGCAACTATTGCCTGATCGTGGACGGCAACAACACCCTGACCGATATCACGGCGGCTTATCCGGCCGGCTTTATTGGCACGCAAAACCCCACCGGCATCATCCAGTTCAGCATTGTGGGCGCACCGCCGCCGCCGCAGAATTTTGGTCTTTACAGCGGCAGCACCCTGAGCGGCAACGTGTTCGCCGACAACGGTGCAGGCGGAGGCACCGCCAACAACGGCGTGAGGGCCGGGACGGAGCCAGGCCTGGCGGGCATCACCGTCAATGCCGTGCAGGGCGCGACCACGCTGGACAGCGAGCCGACCGCCGGTGACGGCAGCTTCATTCTCTGGATTCCCGGGGCCACCAGCGGCACCGTGGTCCTCACGCCCGTGCTGCCCTCGGGCTACACCGCCACCGGCGGCTCGGCCGGCACCACGGGCGGCAGCTACACCCGGCCCAGCGTCAGCTACACCGCCGGTTCAGGGCTGGCCCGCACCGGCATCAGCTTTGGCATGGTGGCACCCAACAGCCTGAGTCCCAACGGCGCGCAGACCGCCCAGCCAGGCACCGTCGTGTTCTACGCCCACACCTACACCGCCGGCACCGGCGCGCAGGTCACCTTCTCGATGGCCAGCGCCGCCAGCCCGGCCAGCCCAGCCTGGAGCCAGGTGCTGTACCAGGACAGCAATTGCAACGCGGCGCTGGAGGCCAGCGAAACACAGGTCACCACAGCCCTCACCGTTACCGCCGGTCAGGCCGTCTGCCTCATCGTCAAGCAATTCGTGCCCGCCGGCGCCGGGCAGGGCGCACAGAATAGTGTGACGCTGAGCGCCGCCTTCAGCTACACCAATGCCGCACCGGCGCTGGCCGTCAGCACCCTGGTCGCCATCGACATCACCACCGTCGGCCAGGCTGGTGACCTCCAGCTGGCCAAGCTGGTGAGCAATGTCACCCAGGCCATCGCAGCGGCCACCAGCGTGAATGCCAGCCCCGGCGACACGCTGCAGTACACGTTGACAGCCACCAACAACGGCACGCAGGCGCTGTCCACGCTGTTCGTGAGCGACGCGACACCGGCGTTCACCGGGTTCGTCTCGACCGCCTGCCCGGGCGTGCTGCCCACGGGCATCACAGGCTGCGCCGTGACGACACAGCCGGCCGTGAACGCGCAAGGGGCGCTGAAGTGGACCTTCACCGGTTCGCTGGCCTCCGGCGCCCAGATCATCGTCACCTATCGCGTCAAGGTCGACCAGTAGGCTTGTTGATGAGGAAGCAGGCTGCTGCCCTGGGACAATCGGGTGATGGTCTTCGCCTTCCGAGCAATAAGGACGGGCGCAAGCAGCTATCAGTTTGATAGCTGCTTGCGCTTGCTCCCATTGGCCCCGAAGCCGGAATCTTCATCAATATTCCCGTCGATCGAGCACAGCAGACAGCTCGTCTGCTGTCTCCGGGCACGCTTGTCGGCCAGTGTGAGGCTGTAGCCGGCGATCCGCTCAGGCACTCTTGCCGCGCATGATGGCAGCCGATACGTCCGGGGTCGTCTCGGCGTAACGCCTGAACTCCATGGTGTAGGTCGCTCGGCCCTGGGTGAGCGAGCGCAAGGTGGTCGAGTAGCCGAACATCTCCGACAGCGGGACTTCCGCGCGCACCAGCTTGCCGCCTCCGCCTGCGATGTCTTCCATGCCTTGCACCATGCCGCGCCGCGATGAGAGATCGCCCATCACGTTGCCCATGAAGTCCTCAGGCGTCTCGACCTCTACAGCCATTACGGGCTCCAGCAGTACCGGTTTGGCGCGGCGCATGGCTTCCTTGAACGCCAGCGAGCCGGCCATACGGAAGGCGTTCTCGTTGGAGTCCACGTCATGGTAGGAGCCGAACACCAGTGTGGCCTTCACATCCACCACCGGGTAGCCCGCCAGCACGCCGGCCTTGAGTGTTTCCACAATGCCCTTGTTGACGGCGGGAATGTATTCGCGTGGTATCACACCGCCCTTGATGGCGTCGACGAACTCATAGCCCTTGCCCGAAGGCTGCGGCTCCAGGTTGATCACCGCGTGGCCGTATTGACCCCGCCCGCCCGACTGCTTGATGAACTTGCCTTCGACGTCGTTCACCGCCTGCCGTATGGTTTCGCGGTAGGCCACCTGCGGTTTGCCCACATTGGCCTCCACGCTGAACTCGCGCTTCATGCGGTCGACCAATATCTCCAGGTGCAGCTCGCCCATGCCCGAGATGATGGTCTGGCCCGATTCTTCGTCAGTGTGCACACGAAACGAGGGGTCCTCCTGCGCCAGGCGGTTCAGTGCAATGCCCATCTTTTCCTGGTCGGCCTGGGTCTTGGGCTCCACGGCTTGTGAAATCACCGGCTCGGGGAATACCATTTTCTCCAGGATGATCACGTGGGCCGGGTCACACAGCGTGTCGCCGGTGGTGGATTCTTTCAGGCCCACGGCGGCGGCGATATCACCGGCGCGCACCTCCTTGACCTCGTTGCGCTCATTGGCATGCATCTGCAGGATGCGGCCCAGGCGCTCTCGCTTGCCCTTGACGGGGTTGTAGACCGTGTCGCCCGCCTTGACCACGCCCGAGTACACCCGAAAGAAAATCAGCTGCCCGACATAGGGGTCGGTCATGATCTTGAAGGCCAGCGCCGAGAAGGGCTCGTCGTCATTTGGATGCCGCTCGGCCTCACCCACGTCGTCTTCGGTGTGGCCCAGGATGGCGGGCACATCCACCGGCGAAGGCAGGTAGTCGATCACTGCGTCCAGCATCGCCTGTACGCCTTTGTTCTTGAACGCGCTGCCGCACAGCATGGGCACGATCTCGTTGGCCACTGTGCGCTGGCGCAAGCCCTGCTTGATCTCGTCTTCGCTCAGCGCTTCGCCCGACAGGTATTTGTTGAGCAACTCGTCATTGGCTTCCGCGGCTGCCTCGACCATTTTGGTGCGCCACTCGTTGGCGGTGTCCACCAGGTCCGCCGGAATGTCGCCGTACTCGAACTTTACACCCTGGCTGGTGTCGTCCCAGATGATGGCTTTCATCTTGACGAGGTCGACCACGCCCTGGAAGTGGTCTTCCGCGCCCACCGGAATCTGCACCGGTACAGCCACGCCTTTGAGGCGTTCGCTGATCTGCCGCTGCACGCGGAAAAAATCGGCGCCCACCCGGTCCATCTTGTTGACAAAAGCCAGGCGCGGCACTTTGTACTTGTTGGCCTGGCGCCAGACGGTTTCCGACTGTGGCTGCACGCCGCCCACGGCGTCATAGACCATCACCGCACCGTCGAGCACGCGCATGGAGCGTTCCACTTCGATGGTGAAGTCCACGTGGCCCGGGGTATCGATGATGTTGATGCGGTGCTCGGGGTAGTTGCCGGCCATGCCTTTCCAGAAAGCCGTTGTCGCAGCCGAAGTGATGGTGATCCCGCGCTCCTGCTCCTGCTCCATCCAGTCCATGGTGGCCGTGCCTTCATGAACTTCGCCGATCTTGTAGTTCACACCCGTGTAGAACAGGATGCGTTCGGTTGTGGTGGTCTTTCCGGCGTCGATGTGCGCGCTGATGCCGATGTTGCGGTAGCGCTCAATGGGGGTATGGCGGGGCATGGCGAACTCCTTTATCTCCGGCCCGCGCCTGTTGGATTTGTTTGCGCGGCCGGCTCGCCAGTTTGCGCCATGGCGCCGGTTTTTGCTCGGCTTTTCCGAGCACCCACGTCGGGTGTGGGCCCTGGCGTCAGGCCGCTTGCAGCATTTCGGCCATGAAGGCAGGCAAGGGCCTGCCGTCTGACAACAGGTATTTCGCCATGGGAATCACGGCGCTCTGTACCGAAGGCCGCGCACTCATCCTGCCCCGCCAGGCCAGCAGCAACGGTGTGGCCGGTGTGAGGGGTGCGCCCAGGCGTTCGCCAAACAGCATCGCCATGTACAGCGCGATATCGGCAAACGAGAAGATCTCCATCACAAACTCCCGCCCTTGCAGGAGGTTTTCAAGCCGCGCGTAAAAGGCCCGCGCGCCGGCAATCGCGGCGACCGCTTGCGGATCGTCCAGGCTGTGCTGCAGGCCCATGAGCCGGATGATGTGAGGAAAGTAAACCTCGTCCGACATGTGCTCCATCTGGCGGGCGCGCGCGCGGGCCGCGATGCCCGCCGGCCACAGCGCCGGCCGGGGCTGCAGGTCTTCAAGGTATTCCAGAATCTGCGTTGAATCGAACAGCTCCAGGTCGCCGTTGATCAGTACGGGCACCTGTTTTTTCGGGTTGATTCGCACGACCTCCGGATGCTTGGGTGAGTAGCCCTCGGTCTGCGTGAAGGGCACCATGACGATATCGAGCGGGATGCCTTTTTCAAATGCGGCGATCTGCACCTTGGCGCCGAACATGCTGAGGCGGGCTGAATAGAGCCGAATTGCGGGCGGTTTTTCTGTCGGGGTGTGTGGCATGGGTGGCTGAGTTTTGTGGTGATGAGAGTTTGTCTAATGACTATGACTGGAAGACGGCGGTTCACGGTCAAACAGTCCGGGTGCGCCGCCAATCTCGGCGCCTTCAATCAGCAGCATGCGCAGCTTGGTCGAGACGCCGCCCGGTGCGGAAAAGCCGCCCGACTGCGCGCCGGCCGCCAGAACGCGGTGGCAGGGCACGATGACTGGAAACGGGTTGTGCCCCAGCGCCTGGCCCACGGCACGCGCCGAGCCGGGTTCACCAAGCTCGGTGGCGATATCGCCGTATGTGCGGGTCTTGCCTGGAAGAATCTCCTGCGCAATCGCGTACACCCGGCGGCTGAAAGAGGGGATGTGGCGCAGGTCCAGTGTGCAAAAGCGCAAGTCACGGGGCTCACCCGCCAGCAGGGCTGTCATGGCATCTATGGCCAGCTGCATGTCATGAGGCGGCGCGCCGGGAGCCAACTGCGAAAACTCTTTATGCAAACGGGACAGCATGCGGCTTTCTGATGCCTCCGGTAACCGCACCGCTGCAATCCCCTGTGCGTTCCATACCAGCGCACACTGCCCGATGGCAGTCCCGAAAAGGGCGAAGGCGTGAAATTCACTGTCGAGGGGCATGGTGTCCAGCATGCTACACGCGACCGGCAGGTGGTGGACGGGCGCACCAACGAAGCCAGATCTCGCGGATAAACAGCAGTCACTGCGCTTGAAGTCGTTGCTTGGACACGTGCGGATAAGCGAACGGAGCCGTCACGCCAAATGGCGAGCCGTTCTCCATGGCCGCCGGTCGAGCCAACCGAGCCTGATCATTTGCATCTCGGACAAACAGTGAATGTAAGAATTAATTTCGTTACCTATCTTGCATACCGCCGAAGCTTTTAATTTTTTGCAGACGTACCATGCGTTCTTTTTGAAGGAACTCACAATGGCAACACCATTCTTTGGCAAGCGAGAAAACGAGACACCGACGGGCTTGCGTCACGGCCCGGGAAATGGTTATGGGACTACGGGCACCAGTGCTTCCGGTACGCTGCAGTCGGGTCCGTCGTCTTCAAGTGTGAGCCAGCAAAACACCAAGGCAGTCAATGAGGCCGCAGCCCCTGCCGGTGCGGCAAAAGAAGGCGGCAGCAAGTTGACGGTTGGCCCCAACATCAAGCTCAAGGGTGTGGAGATCACGGATTGCGATACCTTGGTGGTCGAAGGCCTCGTGGAAGCGACCATGGATTCGCGTGTGATCCAGATATCCGAGCAGGGGGCATTCAAGGGCTCTGCAGAAATCGACGTGGCGGAAATCCGCGGCGAATTCAACGGCAACCTTACAGTGCGGCAGAAACTGGTGATTTACTCCACGGGAAAAGTGACGGGCATCATCCGCTACGGCAAGCTGGTGATTGAAGAAGGTGGCCAGCTCTCCGGCGAGATTCTGTTCGGTGCGTTGGCCGCGGCCAAACCGGCTGGCGCAGTCAAACCAGGTTTGCAGGCGGTGTAGGAGACTTAAAGCAACAACAGGGCGCGTTTCAAACGCGCCAGTGAAACCTCCACATCACTTCCCTGTTGCTCGCGGCAGGAAGGTGATGCGGAGTTTTCGTGTTTGCCGTTCGGGCTATAGCCACCGGAATACCAACGGTATCAGCGCGGACGCCAGAACCACCTGCAGGCCCAACGCCAACCCGGCGTAGGCGCCTGCATCGGCATTAACCTGCAATGCCCGCGCGGCGCCCAGCCCATGAGATGCCGTGCCCAGTGCAAAACCACGTGCGGCCCATCCCGCAGCGTCAACGGGAATTCGTAAGGCGTGAAAAAGATATTTGCCGCTGAGCGCACCCACGAGCCCGGTGACCACGGCAAACACAGCCGCCAGCGCAGGGATTCCGCCGATCTTCTCCGCAATACCCATGGCGACCGGTGCGGTGACAGATTTGGGCGCGAGCGACAGGGTAACTTCGGCAGGCAAGCCTACTGCCCATCCCAGCAACAATGCCGATCCGCTGGCCGCAGCACCACCGGCCACGGCCGCAAGCAGCAGCCGGGCCCAGCGCCTGCGCAGTTCTTCGCGCCGCAACCACAGTGGCCATGCCAGTGCCACCACAGCAGGGCCGAGCAGGAAATGGATGAACTGGGCGCCCGCAAAATAGGTGGGGTAAGGCACGCCGGTGACCAGCAGGGTGCCGGCCAGGCAGACAACCGTCCACAACACGGGATTGGCCCAGGGCGCTTGCCCGAGACGAGCGTAAACGGTTTGCGCGAGCACATACACCACCAGCGTCGCGGTCAAGCCAAACAGGGGTGTGGCCGACAGGTAGACCCATAACTCCACAAATTTAGGCATGTGGAGGGTCCTGGGAAGGGGTGTCGCTGCGGTCCCGCAGCAGGTGCAGCATCAGCACGGTCACGAGCAAACCCGCCAAAGTAGACGCCACCACGACCAGCAGCATGCGTGCGCCGTACTGGCTGACCAGTGAAAGATGGGTCATGACCCCGACGCCAACAGGCACAAAGAGTAACGAAAGGTGCGAGAGCAGGAAGTCTGCGCACACTGCCACAGGGGTGCGCACCGTGTATGACTGGAGGCCCAGCAGGAGCAAAACCATGCCAATCACGGGGCCCGGAAACGGCAGGGAAAAACCGCGAGAAAGAAGTTCCCCCGCGGACTGAAAGACGAGTAACCAGGCCAAACCCCGCAACGCTGTCATGGCATGGTTTCCACGGCAGGTGAGTGCACTCCCGATGCGAGGGCATCGCCCGGAATTGCCGGAATGGTCATGGCAATATCTATTCTGGAAAGTTTAAGGACTGGCAAAAAGATCCCCTTGCGGCCACTCCCGCACCGCATTCGCCGCGCCCCACAGTGCCTGGTCGATGTCTTTGAAGAAGGCGCGGCGCCCGGATGGGTCTGGCCTGGAATTGAAGGCCACCACCCATGCATAGCCTTGCCGGGTCCGAAGTGCCAGGGTCTGCAGGCCCGGCTGGCTGCCTGTGTGCCACCAGTTGTCACCTTTGTCACTCCTGACGACGTGGATGCCTGCCGCATAAAAGCTGCCCGGATTGCCGTCTTTTTCCAGCATCGGCTCGCTGCGCATGGTTTGCAGTGACTCCTCATTCAGAAGGGATTTTCCCCGTGCGCCGTCGATCGTCAGGAAAAACTTCAGCACATCTGTTGGCGTTGCAATCCAGGCGCCCAGTGCGTCCATGTTTTCGACGGAGTAGGAGCCGTAAGGACTGGGTACATTCGCGTTCGTAATACCCGGTGCGCCCCGCTGCAGCGGCTCTCCGGGATACGCGTAGTATTTCGTCTCCCCCTGACGGCTCTCGGTGCTGCTTGCGGCCTGAAAGCCTTTGCCGGTGGACGGCATCAGAAACTGCCGGCTGCTGAAGGCGCGGTAGGATTCGCCGGTGACGATTTCCACAACCCTTCCGAGCATGCAGTAGCCGGTATTGGAATAGGCGAAGCGCTCGCCGGGCGTGAAGTCCAGCTTGTCCTGCAGGGAATCCCGGATGATCGCATCACAGGTGACGGGCGCAACGCCTTGCCGGCGGGCAACGTCCCTGAGCCGGGGCTGAAAAAACGGATCACCAGAGCGCTCCCGATCGAACCCGCCTGAATGCTGAAGCAGGTGCCGGATGCGGATGTCCTTGGCGCGCGGGTCAGCCGGGGAGCCGGGCGCTATCCCGGCTTTCTCGAAGAAGGGCAGCACCGGGTCATCAAGTTTCAGCTTTCCATCCTCTGCCAGCTTGAGCACCATGACCGCCGTCAAGGTCTTGTTGATGCTTCCCATGCGGAACAAGGTTAGCGGTGTCATGGCGTCCTGCTTGTCCCTGTCGGCATAACCGTAGCCTTTGGCAAGGAGCAGCTTGCCGTCTTTGGCCACGGCCAGGCTGGCGCCCGGGACATCGTGTTTTTTCATGATCTCCAGCATGGCCCTGTCGAAGGGCTCGAGGTGGGGCAATGACTGCCCTGCCTCGATGCACCAGCCCCACTGCGGGACGAACACCAGCAAGGCGACTGACAGGACGTGAGAGACCTGGCGGCGCATGGTGGAAAAACCGCTGGGCGGTGTTGCGTGCATTTTTTTGGCCCTGGATTGTCCGCGCAGTCTACGAGGTTCCTATGCGGCTGCGTCTTTCGCCTAAAAGCGCGGTAAGTCGGGGTGCTTGATCTGCCCGCCGCGTACCAGCATTTTTCCGTATTCGGCGCAGCGGCTCAGTGTCGGGATCACCTTGCCTGGGTTGAGCAGGCTTTTGCCGTCGAACGCGCGTTTGACACCGAACATCTGCTCGTTTTCTTCAGCGGAGAACTGCACGCACATGGAGTTGAGCTTTTCCACGCCCACGCCGTGCTCGCCCGTCACGGTGCCGCCCATCGCGACACTGGTTTCCAGAATGTCTGCGCCGAAGAGTTCGCAGCGGCGCAATTGATCGGGGTCGTTGGCATCAAACAGGATCAAGGGGTGCAGGTTGCCGTCGCCCGCGTGGAACACATTGGCACAGCGCAGCTGGTATTTCTTTTCCATCTCTGCAATGGCCAAAAGGATGTCGGCCAGGCGCTTGCGTGGAATGGTGGAGTCCATGCACATGTAGTCGGGGCTGATGCGTCCCGAAGCCGGGAAGGCATTTTTGCGGCCGCTCCAGAAGCGCAGGCGTTCGGCCTCGTCCTGGCTGACGGCAATGGCCGTGGCACCACAACGGCGCAGTACATCCGTCATGCGGGTAATTTCTTCTTCGACTTCTTCGGGCGTGCCGTCGCTTTCGCACAGCAGGATGGCTTCGGCGCTGAGGTCGTAACCGGCATGTACGAAGTCTTCTACCGCGGCCGTCATGGGCCTGTCCATCATCTCGAGGCCGGCCGGGATGATGCCGGCGGCAATCACGGCGGCCACGGCGTCGCCGGCCTTGCGCAGGTCGTCAAAGCTGGCCATGATGCAACGCGCCAGTTGGGGCCTGGGTATCAGTTTCACCGTCACCTCGGTGGTGACAGCCAGCATGCCTTCGCTGCCAATGATGATGCTGAGCAGGTCGTAGCCTGCGGCATCAAGCGCGTCACTGCCGAACTCGACTTCTTCGCCTTCGATGGTGAAGCCCTTGACCTTGAGCACGTTATGCACCGTCAGGCCGTACTTGAGGCAGTGCACGCCCCCCGAGTTTTCGGCGACATTGCCCCCTATGGTGCAGGCAATCTGGCTGGAGGGGTCGGGCGCGTAGTAAAGGCCCAGCGGTGCGGCGGCCTCGGAGATCGCGAGGTTGCGCACGCCGCCCTGCACGACTGCCGTGCGGCTGGCCGCATCGAGCTTGAGAATCTTGTTGAACTTGGCCAGCGACAGCGTGACGCCCAGTTTGTGTGGCATGGCGCCGCCGGAAAGCCCGGTGCCCGCGCCGCGTGCCACTACCGGCACATCCATGGCATGGCAGGTCTTGAGCACAGCTTGCACTTGGGCATAGGTTTCGGGCAACGCCACCACCAGTGGCCGCTGGCGGTAGGCCGTCAGCCCATCGCACTCGTACGGCGTGGTGTCCTCGGTGTTCCACAGCAGCGCGTGTGCAGGCAGCACGGCTTGCAGGGCACGCACCACCTGTGATTGCCGCTCTGATCGCTCAAGCTGGCTGTGTTGTTCGGGGGAGGCGGGGGCGTTCATGTCTGGCTCCGGAGGGTGAGATCAGACTGTAGGGCAAGCGGTCCCCGCCGGGTTGAAGAAATTTACAGCGGCATGTGAAATGCCGCTGACCCGTTCACAGGTTTTCAGGACTTGGTGCCAGGGACTTTGCTAGCGCCGGGTATGTCGTAAAACTTGACCTTGCCGGTTTTCACGTCGTACATGGCGCCCACGATCATGATTTCGCCCTTTTGCTCCATCTCGCGCAGGATGGGGCTTTTCTCGCGGATCGTCTCCACCGTGAGACGCACATTGCTCTCGGCCACCATCTCGACAAAGGCATAGTTCTTGGACGTGCGGTCCTTGATGTCGGCGGACACCAGGTTCGCGGCCGGCTTGATTTTTCCGATGAGTCCCGTCAGGTTGCCGAGCTGGGCGTCGTCACACGCGCCCTTGATGGCGCCGCAGCTGGTGTGGCCCATCACTACCAGCAGTTTGGCCCCCACGACCTTGTGCGCGAATTCCAGGCTGCCCAGGATGTCTTCGTTGACGATGTTGCCGGCTACGCGCGCATTGAAGAGGTCGCCGATGCCCTGGTCGAACACGATCTCGGCTGGTGCGCGCGAGTCGATGCAGGACACCACGCTGGCGAGCGGGAACTGGCCTTCCGCCGTGGCCTTCATTTCCTTCAGGTAGTTCTGGTGGCGCGGTTTGCCGGAGACAAAGCGCGTGTTGCCGGCCTTGAAACGCGACAGGATTTGCGCGGGCGTCACGGCGTCCTGGCAGGCCTTGGCGTCCTGGATGGTGCAGAAGGTGCCGGGTTTGACGGCCTTGGCCGTAGCCGCCTTGCCTTCGGCGTGAACCGCAGGCGACAAGACGAGCATGGAGAGCAGTACGCTGGCCACGCCGGCGGCTAATTGATTTTTCCTCATGAGAATCTCCCTCATTAAACAAGTTGGTTTTTGACTATGTGCCGCTGGCCGGACCCTCAGCCGGTGTCACGGCTAGCCCATCATAGGTACGAGCCGGCATGGGCGCCTAACCATTTGTCGGACGCCTGGGGCTTGCTAATGCTATTGGCGTACGCAAAATGCGCTACAAATCAAAAGGCCTTGAGCAAGGTGCACAACCCAGGCAGGGTGAATCCACGTTAAGGCGTTTGCAACGCCGGGTAGCCGGTAAGGAGCTCTCATTCAAACGCCCTTGGGTCCCTAGCCCAGACTTTTTCGCAGCCAGTCCGCAAACGCCGCGCATTCCCAGCGGTCCATGGTGCCGGTACGCCAGCACAGGTAGTGTGCGTGCGGGCTGGGGACGTTGCCGGCGAACACCGCGTTGCTGCCCAGGCGTACCAGCGAGCCGTTTTCCAGCCAGGGCGCGCCCAGCTTGAGGCGTATCAACGCAATGCCCATGCCGGCGGCTGCGGCGTCGCACATCAGGCCGATATCGTTGAACTGGGAACCGTCGGGGGGATCCGGCCAGTCGAGTTTGTGGGCGGAAAACCAGGTGCGCCAGGGCTCCAGCGGCGAGCGCAACAGGCTCTCGCCTTCGAGGTCCTCGGCCGCTTCGAAGGGGCCGTGCTCACGCACAAAGGCCGGCGAGGCCAGCGGCGCGACCTCGTCCCTGCTCAGGCAGACGTGCTCCATGTCTGCATAGCGGCCGGTGCCGAATCGCACGATCAGGTCGGCATCTTCAGCCACCACATCGAGCAGCGGGATCGACACCTGCAGCGTCAGGTCGATCTCCGGGTAGGCATCGGTGAACTGGCGCAGGCGTGGGATCAGGATGGAACGCGCGAAGGTCGGGGTGACCGCCAGGCGCAGCTTGCGCTTGCCGGGTGTAGTGCTCTGCCCGGCCGCGCCCGGAAACTTCTGCAGCGTAGCCAGGCCTTCGCGCACGTGGGCCAGGTACTCGCTGCCTTCGGTGGTCAGCGAGAAATCGGCGCGCCCGAACAGCTTGGTGCCGATGATCTGCTCAAGCTGCTTGACGCGGTGGCTGACGGCGCTGGGGGTGACGCAGAGTTCCTCTGCCGCCTGCGTCACGCTGCGCAACCGCGCCAGCGCCTCGAAGGTCAGCAGGCATTGAATCGGTGGGATTCGCACGGGAGTAGCCATGTCTGTTAAAGAACGTAGGGCGCAGCGCGAGACGTTTCTTCGCAAGCGGGGGCCGCGGGACCGGCTTTGCCGGACCGCAGGCGCAGCGGCCCCTTCGGGAAGCAGAGAGCTACACGCAGTGAGCGACCGTGGGGGCTCATAGCTACTTGAAGATCACGGTCTTGTGGCCGTTAAGGAGGACGCGGTGCTCGCTGTGCCATTTCACAGCCCTCGCAAGGACCCGGCTCTCGGTGTCCTTGCCGCGTGCTGTGAGGTGCTCCACGGTGTCCTTGTGGTCGACGCGCGTCACATCCTGTTCAATGATGGGTCCTTCATCAAGGTCGGCCGTAACGTAGTGTGCCGTTGCACCGATGACTTTGACACCGCGTTCGTGCGCCTGGTAATACGGCCTGGCGCCCTTGAAACTCGGCAGCATGCTGTGGTGGATGTTGATGGCACGCCCCGAGAGTGAGGCGCACATGTCGTTGCTGAGCACCTGCATGTAGCGCGCCAGGACGACCAGTTCGGCACCCTCCGTTTCGATGATTTCAAGCTGCCTGGCTTCGGCCTGGGTTTTGGTGGCTGCCGTCACCGGGATGTGGTGGAACGGGACGTTGTAGCTGGCCGCCAACTGGTAAAAATCACGGTGGTTGCTGATGATGGCGCGCACGTCCAGCGGCACCATGCCGGACTTCCAGCGGAACAACAGATCGTTGAGGCAATGGCCATCGCGGCTGACCATGATCACCGTGCGCATCGCCGCTTCTGTGGAGTGAAGCTTCCATTTCATGCTGAAGGGTGCGGAGAATGCTTCAAGCCGGGTCTTCAATGCTTCCTGGGTGAGTTGCGCGCAGGCAAACTGAACCCGCATGAAGAAGAGCCCGGTGTCATGGTCGTTGTACTGTGCGGCTTCTTCAATGTTGCCGCCGTTCTGCAGCAGAAAACCGGATACGGCATGAACAATGCCCATACGGTCCGGGCAGGACAGGGTCAGGATATAAGCGTGATTCATAGGGGATGAATTGTCGCAGGTGGGCCAGGCGCCTGCTGCCGGGGTTGGCAATTGCCGGTGCGCGGACCGGGAAGAGTGCCAGAATGCGAGATCAACCGCTGTTATCCCGGCTTCACCCTCTTCGATGCAGGAAACCATCATGGCCTACCAGAATTTCAACATGGAGCACCACTGGCTCCCGTTCACGCCCAATCGCAGCTTCAAAAAAGACCCGCGCGTGTTTGTGGCCGCCGATGGCATGCATTTCACGACGCACGACGGCCGGCAGGTGATCGACGGAATTTCCAGCCTGTGGTGCGTAGGTGCCGGCCACAACCGCAAGCCCATCAACGAAGCCATCAAGAAACAGCTCGACACGCTGGATTACGCAACCGCCTTCCAGGCCAGCAACGACCAGGCCTTCAAGGCCGCCGAGCTCATCGCGGGCATGGCGCCCGGCGACCTGAACAAGGTGCTGTTCTGTAATTCAGGTTCAGAGGCTGCGGACACCTCGCTGAAGGTCGCGCTGGCCTACCACCGTGCGCGCGGCGAAGGCCACCGCAACATCTTCATAGGACGGGAGAAGGGTTACCACGGCGTCGGCTTTGGCGGCATGAGCGTGGGTGGCATTCCGGCCAACCGCAAGGTCTACGGTGCCGCGCTGCTGCCACGCGTGGACCACATGCGTTTCATCCACGACCCGGTCAACCACGCCTACATCAACGGCGCTGAGCCGGTGTGGCAAGAGGACCTGTTGCTGGAGCTGGAAAACCGCATCCTGCCATTGCACGACCCGAGCAATGTGGCTGCCGTCATCGTCGAGCCGGTCGCCGGTAGCGCCGGCTGGTACCTGCCGCCCAAGGGCTACCTCAAGCGCCTGCGCGAGATCTGCGACAAGCACGGCATCCTGCTGATTTTTGATGAAGTCATCACCGGTTTCGGCCGCTTGGGCACGGGTTTCGGCGCCGACTATTACGGCGTGGTACCCGACATGCTGAACTTCGCCAAATGCGTCACCAACGGCGTGATTCCGCTGGGTGGCGTGATCTGCTCGGACCGGATCTACGACGGCATGATGAATGCCAACAGCAGCGCGCCGGAGCACGCCATCGAGTTTTTCCACGGCTACACCTATTCAGGCCATCCGGTAGCCTGCGCGGCGGCGATCGCGACCCTGAACCTGCTCAAGGAAGAGAAGCTGTACGAGCGCGCCGGGCAGATGGGCAAGGTGCTGGGTGATGCGATGCACAGCGGCCTCAAGGGCCTGCCCAATGTGATCGGCATACGCGCCCTGGGACTGGCCGGGGCGGTGGAACTGTCACCTGTGGCCGGCGCTCCCGGCAAGCGTGCTTACGACATCTTCATGGACTGTTTCCACCACGGCGTGCTGGTGCGACCGGCGGCGGACAACATCGTGGTCTGTCCGCCCTACATCGTCGAGAAAGAGCACATAGACCGCATCATCAACGTGGTTGCGGACGCGATCCGCAAACACGCCTGAAGCGGTTAGCGGCGCTCCCATAAGGCGGTGGTTGAGGGCGGGCTCCTCTCAGCCCAGCTTGAGCCGCGGAACCGGCTTTGCCGGGCCGCAGGCGGGCGGCCCCTAGGGGGCAGGAAGCTACACGAAGTGAGCGACCGTGGGGCGCACATCCTTCCGCGGAACCGGCTTTGCCGGGCCGCAGGCGGGCGGCCCCCCGGGGGGCAGCGCATTACACGAAGTGAAAAGCGTGGGGGCCTATTTTTTGGTCCCGAGTTTTTGGCCCAGGCCTTCGCAGTAGTCTTTTTCGGGCAGCGCGGGCGTTTCCCATACGGCATCGAAGGCGTCGGCTTTGTCGCTTTGCGCGGCGCTGCCAGCGCGCAGGCGGACGGCCTTGGCCTTCACATCGGCCGGCAGGTGCTGCGGCACGCCCAGCTGGCGGTCGGCATGGCCGCTACCGGCCAGCAGCACCACGGTTTTCCCGGGTAATGCGGCCTGAGCCAGCGTGTTGGCCATGGTGATGTCCTTGGCGATCTGGATGCGCGTCATGGGCGTGACCTGGCTCTCGGGCAACAGGTTGCAGTGGCCGGCGCGGATCAACTGCTGCTGTGCCTTGAGGGCCGGCCCAGGTAGCTGCAGATCGAGCTGATGGTCCGCCATGCGGGCCTGCATCTGGGCACGCGGCAGGTTGGCGCCCAGCACCGGCACGCCGGCGCGCACCGCGGTCATCACGGCAGGGCCGTAGGCAGCCCACGGCCAGCCTTTGTCGTTCCAGTTCAATGCATCGCGCACCTGCTGCTCCGTGGCGCTGGGTTTGAGCGCGGAGGTGCTGGCGCCGGTATCTGCCATTTCCAGCGCCAGCGCGGCCAGTGCGCCGCGTGCAGCCAGCACGGCGACGACCTGCTGCTGTATGCGCTGGTGTTCCGCCGCATCATGCTGCTCACCCAGGATGAGAATCTCCGCCGGAAGGATGCTTTCCAGGCGGGTGGATGTCTGCGTCGTGTCGCTCCCGGGTGCCTGCAGGATGGGCGCCTCGGGCCGGCCCGCGCAGCCGGCGGCCAGGGCCATAGTGGCGGCGCACAGCAGCCATGCCGAGGGACGAAGGGTAGGGAAGTGGCGCATCGATGGATACTAATGCTTCCGGCCCTTCTTTTGTTGGCCGCAGCTCAAAGCCATGTCTTCCCCATCCATGCCCGCCCGCGCCTTTTTCATGCGTGTCATTCTGACGCTGCTGTTTGCCTGGGCCGCGGCCTTGCTGTGCCTCTGGCTGCGCACGCCCTTGCCCTGGATGATAGGCCCGCTGCTGGCGACCGCCGTGGTCTCCATGCTGGGGGGCCCGACGGCCAGCTGGACGCCGCTGCGCAACAGCGGGCAATGGGTGATCGGCTGCGCGCTGGGGCTTTATTTCACGCCCCAGGTGGTCGCCCTGCTGGCGGGACTGTGGTGGGCGATCGCGTTGAACATCGTCTGGGCGCTGGCGCTGGGATTGGCTTTCGGGGCCTGGCTCTTCCGGGTGCACCATGGGCGTGGGCCCTTCCAGGTCAAAGGCCTGTCGCGCATCACGACTTATTTTGCGGCACCTATCGGTGCGGCATCGGAGATGACGCTGATGGCCGAGCGCTACGGGGCGCAGACCGACCTGGTGGCTTCCGCGCACAGCCTGCGCGTACTGCTGGTCACGCTCGTCATTCCCTTTGGCTTTCAATGGGCAGGGTTGCACGGGCTGGACGCCACCTTGCCCGGCGCGCGCGTGGTCCAGCTACCAGGGCTGGCTTTGCTAGCCGTGCTGACCGGCACAGGCTGCTGGGTCATGCTCAAGCTGAAGCGAACCAACCCGTGGTTTATAGGTGCCTTGTTGGTATCCCTGTTGCTGACGGCCTTTGGCTTCGCGCTGTCGGCCCTGCCGCAATGGATGACGAACGCCGCGCAACTGGTCATAGGCATCAGCCTGGGCGTGCGGTTTACCCGCGGATTTGTGCAGATGGCGCCTCGGTGGCTGGGTTCGGTTGCAATCGCGACGGTGGGAATGATGGTGCTGTGCGCCGGATTTGCATGGTTGTTGGCGCAATTCATCAGCCTGCACTGGGCCACGCTGCTCCTTGGAACATCACCCGGCGGTATTGCCGAGATGTCGATCACGGCCAAGATTCTGCAGCTGGGGGTGCCCGTAGTGACGGCGTTCCACGTCACAAGGCTGGCAGCCGTGCTTGTACTGGCCGAGCCCATGTACCGCTGGTTCTACCAGGCAGACGTGCGCAAGGAGACCGAAGGCCTATCTGCCGATTGACAAAAACGAAAGAGGAGAAAAAGGGGGGCCGAGCGGCCGCAGATGCTCTTAAGTCAGACCAGGCGAAGGGACTGGCTTTGACAAACCGCGTGCGAAGCAGCCCGTTACAAGCGGGACTGCACGAAGCGAGCGATTTTGGGGCAAATCCAGTCGGGGCTCAACTTAATGAAGCGATATCGGCGTGTTGGCAAGGCCGCTATAGCCTTCAAGGGTATCTTCGATTTCCTCTTGCGTGGGCGTGTTTTGCGCCCAGGCGCTTAGCCGTTGCTGGAACATTTCGGCCCAGGAGCCGTCCAGGTAAACCTCTTTGCCCGAGCGCTTGTCGACAATTTCGAAGCCATGCCGGGCCAATTCGGGAACAGCCGGAACAGGCGCTGATTCTTCGGGCGCGTTGGCGTGAATCTGCATGACAGCAAAAGATTCCGAGTCGTAAAGCATTTGCATGGTGTAGTCCTTTGGCTTCAGATAGCAACGATGGTCCCAAGTTCAAGAGCTGTGGGCTTTAAGTGCGCACGCGCGACGTAAAGACCCGTTGCCTGCGTAAAACCACACATAAAACGCGCCTGGCTGTGCGTCATAACAACGCCGGCCAGCGGCCTCAGGTCTTGACGACCGCGTTGAGCTGCTGGTCAATGAAGTCCCCGTTGTGCTGGGTAATCCTGCTGCGGACAGGAAGATAACCCAGCGACGGGGCATACCAGATTTCTACTTTCTGGTCGAACTCGCGCCGGGGCTGGCGGGTGAGCTTGAGCGTCTCCAGCTCGCCATAAGGCAGAGTCATTTTCTCCTCGCCTTCAACGCGAAAAGTCCAGGTGTCAGCATCCCGCGGCCCTACGGTGTAAATCGACAGGGTGGTGCCAGCTGGAAAGCCGGCCGGGTTGCCCGCCAGCATGGCACCGAGCTGGATGAAGACGCTGACCCGGTCCTGCGCACCCTTTATCCAGGGAACCGTTGGGGTGTTGGCGCTGAAGACAATCTGCCCCTTGTCCGGCTCAAAATGCGCGGCCACCTCGCTTCTTGATTTGTCGGTAAAGCGCGTCGGCGCCAGGCCCTCCGGACCGACCTGCCCGACGCTTTCCATGCTTCGTGACCCCAGGAACAATGCGCTGACGTTCAGGAAGGTGTTGTAGTTGTTGCCGGAACGGTACCAACCTAGCTGGGCGTTCGCATGATAAGTCAGGCCTTTGGCACTGCCGGTCATTTTGTATTCCAGCCGCGCGCTTTCAGGCACCACGACAGCGACCACCGCTGACTGATCGGACTCGGCCGTCGCAGGCGCGCTGGCGGCGGCAGCTGCGGGCGTCGCCTGTTCGGGCGTGCTCTCGGGGCTTTCTGCCGGAAGGGGGCTGGAAGCTACTGGGTCGGACGGCGGAGTAGCTATCGAATCAATAGCTGGTTGCGCCGGCCGTTCTTGGGCTGCGGCAGGTTTCCTTTTCGAAACCCGAGGCTTGGGGGATGGTGGGGAGTCTACCTGCGCAACTGCGGCAGGCGCTGGAGGCGGCGCGATGTGGCGTGTTGCGAAAGCCTGGCTGCGCCGGGACGCGGCAGTTTGCTCGAGGCCAAATCGTCCCGGGGACGATGTCAGCATAAGCGTGTGGACAGCCAGCACCGCTGCGGCCAAAATTGCCAATACACGCCAGCGGGGCGCCGGATGAGAGGAGGCTGTGGATGTGCTCATGCCCGTGGGAAGCCCAGCTCGCCCGAAAGCTGACGTGCGGCATCGGCCAGTGGCCGTGCCACGGCGCCGTCCCAGCCCGGGTCGAACGTTGCAAGCGAGCCCAAGGCGATGATGCCAAGCGCGAGGTGGCCGTCCGCATCGAACACAGGCGCGCAAAAGCCGGCCACACCTGGCAGCAGGGTATTTACCGCGCGCGCGATACCGCGGCTGCGGATTTCATCAAGCAAAGCGTTCAGCTCGGTCATCGTGGCTGGAACATCTTTTCGCGCCAGCTTCTGGTTGCGCGCCAGCTCATCCTTGATCAGCAGCGCCAACCGCCCTTGCGGTTTGGCTGTGGGCCGGCTTGAAGACAGAAATGCGGCAAAACACAGGCCCGTGGCTGACGATAGCAGCGGCATGACATCGCCCAGTCGCAGGTTGACCGTGACGGACTGGGGGGATTCTTCCCAGTGAACAAGGGTTGGGCCCTGGTTACCCCAGACCGCTATCGCCAGGGTCTGGCCGGTCTCTACCATCAGGCGCGGCATGCATTGCCGGGCCAGCTTTACGCTGTCCAGCCTCGAAAGTGAAGCGAGCCCTAACTTTAGTGCGGCTGGGCCGAGGTCATACCGCGTGGTGGCCTCATCCTGGACCACCAGTTTCAACCGCTGGAAACTGACGAGATAACGGTGCGCCTTTGCTGCGCTCATGCCTGCGGCGCCAGCCAGGTCGCGCAGCATCAATGGACCGGGAGTGGCGCAGAGCGCCTCCAGCAAGCCGAAGCCGACTTCGACCGACTGGATGCCCGCACGTTGCGGCGGCAGGCCGCTGCTGCGCGCTGTGGCGGGTGTGGCTGGGCTGGCTTTCATTGGGGGTGACTAAAATTTCGGGTGACCCATTGGGGGATGCATGAATCGTAACGCGAGGCCGGAAGCGGCCATCAGCCACGGCACAATCAGGCCTGCGGCCAAAGCCGACAGCTACCAATCAGGATATTGATGAAACTTGCCACCTATAAAGACTCTTCACGCGACGGCCAGCTGGTTGTGGTGTCGCGCGATCTTTCAACCGCCCATTATGCGACGGGCATTGCGGGCAAACTGCAGCAGGTGCTGGACGACTGGAACTTCATGTCGCCCCAGTTGCAGGATTTGTACGAGACCCTGAATCAGGGCAAGGCACGGCATGCTTTCCCGTTTGAGCCGTCGCGCTGCATGGCGCCATTACCGCGTGCCTGCCAGTGGGCCGACGGTTCGGCCTATATCAACCATGTAGAACTGGTGCGCAAGGCGCGTAATGCCGAGGTGCCTGAGAGTTTTTACACCAATCCGCTGATGTACCAGGGGGGCAGCGACGACTTCATCGGTCCTTGCGACGACGTGGTAGTGGCGAGCGAGGAGTTCGGCATTGACTTCGAGGCAGAAATCGCCGTGATCACCGGCGACGTGCCCATGCGCGCCACGCCTGAGCAGGCGCTGGAGGGCGTGCGCCTGCTGATGCTGGCCAACGACGTTTCCTTGCGCAACCTGATTCCCGATGAGCTGGCCAAAGGTTTTGGCTTCCTTCAGAGCAAACCGGCCACGGCTTTCAGCCCGGTGGCCGTGACGCTGGATGAAGTCGGCGACGCCTGGGAAAAGGGCCGTCTGCACATGACCCTGCAAAGTACCTGGAACGGCCGAAAGGTCGGCATGTGCGAAGCCGGCCCGGAGATGACCTTCAGCTTTGGCCAGCTGATCGCCCACATCTGCAAGACCCGCAACGTCCGCGCCGGCAGCATCATCGGATCGGGCACCGTCAGTAACAAGGACTGGAGCCACGGCTATAGCTGCATCGCCGAAAAACGCGCGATCGAAACCATTGAAGACGGCAAGCCCAAGAC
>NZ_JBFUBD010000004.1:0-83593 GCF_056405935.1 Polaromonas sp. P1_E3 | reverse complement strand
CAATTGCCCATTGGTGTGAAAGCTGCGCGCCAGGCCGGCTTCGGTGCCGTTGTCGTAGACGGAGTCGCGCAGCACACGGCCGTCCGGCGCGAATTCGCGCGCGCGGCCATGCCGGTTGCCGCGCTCGTTTTCGCTGTATTCCCGCTGCAGCTTGCCGTTCTGGTAGTGGCGCATCAGGCCCATGAACTTGCCGCCCTGCAACTCCTGTTCACGCATCATCTGGCCTGAGTCCCGGTCCTTGCAGCGCATGATGCCGGTTTTTCCGGCCGTGGTGTTGCCATTGTTGGGGTTGACGCTTTCGCCGTTGATTTCGCAGTCCTGCACGGCATGCGCCCAGGGCGAGGCCAATGCGCAGACACCAATAAGGACGAGGCGTTGCACGGACTTCTTCATGCAGCAGCTCCGGTTTGGCTGATGAACAGCCGTATGCCGCGCAGGAGCATCTCCACCGAAATCGCCACGAGGATCAGTCCCATGAGCCGTTCAAACGCCAWCATGACGCGGTCGCCGGCCACCCGCTGGATGCGCTCGGACAGTACCAGCACCACAGCGCATACCGCCATCGTCACGCACAGCGCCGCGATCCATTCGAGCCTCCGTGCCGGCGCCTGGGACACCAGCAGCATCACCGTGGCCAGCGCCGACGGGCCGGCGAGCGCGGGGATCGCCAGCGGCACGATCAGCGGCTCGCCCTGCAAAGGCGCGGCCTCGGGTTGGTCCGATGGGAAGATCATGCGCAGCGCAATCAGGAACATGACCACCGCGCCGGCTATCTGCAGCGACAAATCGCTGAGGTTCATCAGGCGCAGAAAGCCGTCGCCGACAAACATGAAGGCCAGCAGCAGCAAAAATGCGATCAGCACCTCGCGCAGGATGACCCACATGCGCCGCTCCGGCGCCACGCCCTTCAGGGCATTGACAAAAATAGGGATGTTGCCAAACGGATCGGTGATCAGCAGCAGCAACACCGTGGCGGACGCAAAGGTATAGGCCATAGATGTATGTCAGGCCGCGTTGGCCGAGTAAAGGGTTTCAAGTGATCTGAAACCCTTGATCTCGATCGGGTTGCCAAAGGGGTCGCAGAAAAACATGGTCCATTGCTCACCCGCTTCGCCGGCAAAGCGCACTTGCGGCTCCAGCACAAACTTCACACCGGCTGACTGCAATCGTTGCGCCAGTGCCTGCCAGTCGGCCAGCGCAAGCACCAGGCCGAAATGCGGCATGGGAACGAGCTTGTCGCCAACGTGGCCGGTGCGTTCTGTCTTGAAGGGTTCGCCCAGGTGGAGCGACAGCTGGTGGCCGAAAAAGTCGTAGTCGACCCAGGTGGGGGCGGAGCGGCCTTCCGCGCATCCCAGGACCCCGCCATAAAACTGGCGGGCCACGTCGAGGTCCCTGACATTGAAGGCAAAGTGAAAGAGGCTTTTCATAATGCAAGCTTATCAGGGCATTACCCGAAAGAAACGCTTTTGCATCCCGGCTGGCAACATGCACGGCGCCAGGCCCCTCGCTGAATGCTATGAAATAGATAGCTGCTTGCGCTTGTCAATAAAGGCTGGTGGGCGGGTTTTGTTTGAATCCATATCAGGATCAGTCCGGCTCAGGTGTTGGCTTGCTGAAAACACAAAAAGCGGTTGACGCGCTGCTGCGGCGTTGCACAATGAAGGCGTGCGCTGGATCATCCAGCCGCCCGATGCAAATCGTGCACAACCTGCCAGGAGACATTCATGAGTGACGCGGACAACCCTTCTTTCCCCGGTTTCGGCAAGCTGGTGCCCGGCTTTGACTTTTTGCAGAACCTGGCCAAGCAGGCGGCAGGCAGCGCAACGCAAAGCATCCCGCAGTTGCCCAACCTCGGCAACTGGGTAGCGCCTACGCTGAATGTCGAAGAGCTCGACAAGCGCATCGATGAACTCAAGGCCGTCCAGTTCTGGCTCGACCAGAACGCCACAGCGCTCAAGGCGACCATCCAGGCGCTGGAGGTGCAGAAAATGACGCTGGCTACCCTCAAAGGCATGAACTTCAACATGGGCGACGTGGCCAATGCCTTCAAGCTCAAGGTGGCGGACAGCGTGGCCGGGGGCGTGCAGCGTGTGGCCGATAAGGCCCGCACGTTTTCGGGGCTGGAGGTTCCGCCAACGAGCTTTGGCGCGGGCAAGCCAGCCGCCAAATCCAAGGCCAAGGCCGGCACACCGCCAGCTGGCGTGGTGGACCCGATGCAGTGGTGGGGCGCGCTGACCCAGCAGTTCCAGACCATTGCAGCGGACGCCATGAAGGACGCCGCCAAAAAAACGGCGATGGATAYGACAAAGAGCCTGGCGACCGGCCTTGCCAAGGACGCGATGAAGACCGCCACCGGCATGGCAACGGGCATGGCACGCAACATGGCGGAGTCCGCCGGTAAAACCATGGCTGGTGGGGCACGCGCGGCCATGAACACGGCCCTGCGCAGCAGCCAGGCCTGGCCTACACCCGCCGCCGGCAAAACTGCCGCCAAAACAAAACCCGGAGCCAAGACGCCGGCGCGCAAGGCTGCAACCAAAACCGCACGCAAAACCAAGCGGTGATACAGGCCGACTTCTCACTGAATTCACCAGGATCCCATGAAGCTCTTTCCCTACGGCCACGCTACCCATCCGCAATGGCAGATGGCGGCAGGCCTTGTGCTGGCGCAACTGCGTGCCTATCTCGCATTGCCCGGCTACGCCAAATCGCCCACGCTGGCGCTGCTCTACATCACCGATCACTATGCACCTCATGCGCAGGACATCCTTGATCACCTGAGCGCCGAGTTGCCCGACATCACGGACTGGAGCGGCACGGTGGGCATAGGCATCGCCTCCAACAACGTCGAGTATTTTGACGAGCCGGCGCTTACGGTCATGCTCTGTGAGCTTCCCCACGATCAGTACCGCGTGTTCTCGGGTGTATCGCCTTTGCCGCCGGCCAGCCTGGGGCGGTTCAAGGCGCATACGGCGTTGGTGCACGCGGATGCCACAACGCCCGATGTCGGCGAGCTGATCGATGAAATGGCCCAGCGCACGGACAGCGGGTATGTGTTTGGCGGCCTGGCCTCCAGCCGTTCCAGCACGGTGCAATTTGCGCTCAGCGGGCACGGCAATGTCAAGGGGCAGGGCGCGGCCGGCGGTGTTTTCACCGGTGGCCTTAGTGGTGTGGCGTTTGGTCAGGGTGCAGCGCTGATGTCGCGCATCACCCAGGGGTGCCGGCCCGTGTCGGCACACCATGAGATCACGGCGTGCGAATCCAATGTGGTCACTGAACTCGATGGAAAGCCGGCGCTGGAGGTGATGCTGGCGGACCTGGACGTCTCGCTCGACGAGCCGCGGGAGGCGCTGGCCAAAGTGCGCAACACGCTGGTCGGCCTCAGCCGACCGTCCGATATTCCCCATGACGGCGCAGGCCGGCACCAACAGTTTGGCGCGGAGGTGCTGGTGCGCCACCTGATCGGGCTGGATCCGGCGCGCAAGGGTATTGCCATTGCGGAAGTGCCTGCCGTTGGCATGAAGCTGGCTTTCTGCGAGCGCAATATGGAAGCCGCGCGTGCCGACCTGGTGCGGGTGTGTGCCGAGATCCGTGAGGAACTGGAGCCGGAAGAAGTCACGCTGGAAGTGGCCAGCGCCCTGAGCGCATCAGAGGCCGAGGCCGCGCCGCATGCGGCCCGGCGCATAGCCGGTGCGGTGTACGTCAGTTGCTCCGGCCGGGGCGGCCCGCACTTCGGCGCGCCCAGTGCCGAACTGCAGATCGTGCGGCGGGCTTTGGGCGATGTGCCGCTGGTCGGCTTCTTCGCAGGCGGGGAGATCGCCCGGCATCACCTTTACGGCTACACCGGTGTGCTGACGGTGTTTACGGCGCCTGGATAGGCTTACCCCTATCGACGCTCACTGCGTGTAGCGCCTTTTCCCCTCCCAGGGGACGGGCACCTCGCGGCCGGCAAAGCCGTACCGCAGCCCCCACTTGAAGAGGCCATGAGGCCTTACAGAACCTGGGCTTCGAGTAACTCCACCGGATCGCCGTAGCGCGCTGCCATCGCCACCACCGACGGATCGCGCAACGCGCACAAAAACCCGTCTTTGATCAGCAGGTTGTCGCCCGCAGTGACGGTGCCGTCCAGCGTGATCAGATCCATATGCACGGGCGGCTCCTCCCAGTCGGGCATGACGCGGCGTATGTAGTCGCTGGGTTGCGCCAGGTCGATGCCGAAGTGCAACGCACCCGGCGCGTTGGAGCCCGCCGGATACACCGTATGGCGCGGCGCCTTGGGGTTGAAGCCACAACCGCCGCCTTCGATCATGCGGCCGCCCACCAGCATTTCACGCAGGATGACGGCTTCTTCTGAAATCCCATCAACCGAGGAAATCGTGTCCCCCTCAAAGCGCACGGCGATTTTTTCTTCGAACGGTCTGGCAAAGCCAACGGCCCACTGCGGATAAAGCACGCCGGCCATGGGAACTATCGCTTTGAAGTCGTTCTTGACCGAGTTGTGGTCCCAAAGATTGGGGCCGTGCGTGGGCAGGTAATGCACATAGCAGCCGTCTTCTTCGGCGGTCATCTGGCCGCGCCAGCGGTTGGTGGCCAGCTGGTTGGCGCGCATCTCCTGCGTGAAGCTGATGCGGAAGTCGCTACCCCGCGGGTCGGTGAAGCGCAGCTCAAAGTCGCCTTCGGTCGGGTAGCGGCCGGCCGTGCCGCGAATGATCTCGCCGATGAGGTCGACCGGAAAGCGCGCCTGCGGCGTGTGCAACAGATCCAGGTTGCGAAAGTACGTGATCTTGACCCAGCGCTGCCCGGTGCGGCGCAGGTTGATGCACAAAGGGTCGAGGATGGAGCAGAACCACGTGGACACCACAAAAGTGGCCTTCTTCAGCAGGGCGTGCACTTCTTCTGGCACAGCGGTCACTTGCGTGCTCGGCTCCATGTAAACGCGCACCTCGGCGCCGCGCGATTTTGCAACGCCGATTACGGCGTCAATTACACGCGGGTCCAGCAGAGGGTCGGCCAGCATCAGCACCCGGTCGCCGGGGCGTATCGCCATGACCCGCGAGAAGTTGTCCAGCGCCTGGAAAAAGTATTTGGTCTCGGTCAGGTTGGCGGCGACCGGGGTGGGCAGGCCAACATGGGTGGAGATGTTGTTCATCGTGATTCCGCCGGAATTGCATGCATGAAATGGTCTTGCGAGCCGTACGTGGTGGAATATTATCAGTAAATGCCGAATTTACTTAGCTGACTAATTTAATTGCATGCAATTGTCCGATGATGTTTTGCGCATTTACCAGCCGGGGCCACGGAACCGGCTTTGCCGGGCGCAGGCGCAGCGGCCCCCTCGGGGGGGGCAGGAGCTACACGCAGTGAGCAGCCGTGTGGGGGCTAACGCCGCAATGCAGCAAAAGCCTCGAACTCCCAGCTCCGCATGGCGAGCAACAAGGTAAAGCCTTCGCGATCTTTGTCGCCCAGCTTCTGGTCCGTCTGGTGCTGTTGGGCAAAGTCCTGCGCCACCCGCTGCATGCGCTCGAGGAACGAAGGCGCCAGGCCGCGGCTGATGGAGCCATGCACCAGCAGCAGGCCTTCGCCGTTGCCATCAAACCCACCCGAAAAATAGTCGAGCAGGGCGTTTTCGCGGAAGTAGTCCATCACCGGGCCATGCGGCCGCCAGCGGAAGGTCTTGGCAAGCTTGAGCCGGTAGCGGTTGAGTGGCTTGAGTTCGATGATGCCGATGCGGTCCAGCTGCGCGAGGTATTTGATGCACTCGGCTTCGGTCAGCCGGTAGCTCGTGGTGATTTGCTCCAGCGTCCATTGCGACAGCACGCAGATGGCGGCCAGCAACAGCTTTTTGTCGGCCACGACGGCTTTTTCCTGTGCTTCGGTCAGCTCTGCCAGCAGGGGCTGGGTATCGGCAATGCGCCGGGCCAGGTCGGCAAAGTCCAGCTTGAGCGCGCGGCAGATGGCGTCGATTCGCGAGAGGGGCATGTCGCCCCTGGCCAGCATGCGCTTGACGCTTGATTCGGCCATGCCAAGTTTGACGGCCAGGTCGGCGTACGTCATGCGCGCCGCCTTGAGTTCTTTTTTGAGGACGGTAACGAGGTCGGCGGTAGTGCTCATGGGTATCGATTATGGATACTTCCGGGGTGGATTGTCGCAACCGCGGTGAATTGTGATGCTTCGGAACCTCTTGGCAGGCACAGTGCGGCTCACTTAACCCAAGGAGCCCACATGCAAACCATCCCCATACCTCACCGCCGGGTCGAGCCACTACCGTGGCGCGTTCAGCCAGGTGTCCTTGCATGGCGCCGCGAATGCCTGCTCGGCGGCGTGTCGCTTTTGCTGCTGGTGGCCGCGCTGCTGGGCCCCTCTGTGATGCAGCCTTCGCACTATCACGACTTTGCCGACCAGCGCAGCTGGGGCGGGTTGCTGCACGCGATGGACGTCCTCAGCAATGCGCCATTTGCGTTGTGGGGCGCGGTGGGCCTCTGGGCGCTGCTTCGCGCCTTGCATGTGAAGGCCATCAGCGCTGGGGCTGCTGCAATGGCCGGGCTGTTTTTTGCGGGCCTGTGGGTGACGACCGGGGTGTCCGCAGCCTATCACCTGCAACCGGCGGATGCCGGCCTGGTGTGGGACCGCGGCGGCATGGTATTGGCTTTTGCCGGGCTGCTCGGTCTGGCGGCAATGAGGTCGGTCAGCACCCGCGCCGGTCTGGCGCTGGCTGCTGTGGTGATGGTGCTTGGCCCGATGTCGGTATTCGCCTGGTCCGTCACGGGCAATGTGCTGCCTTGGGCTGTATTGCAATTTGGCGGCATGGCGCTCATCCTGGGGTGTGCCCTCATGCGGCCCGTCCAGATGCAGGAGCTGCCTGTGCGCTGGGTGATGCTGATTGCGATCTACGCGCTGGCCAAGCTGCTGGAGGTGGGAGACCACGTGGTGTTCGAGTGGACGGGCCAGGTGGTCTCAGGTCATACCCTGAAGCACGTGGTGGCCAGCTGCGCTGCCTGGCCCGTCGTCGCGGCGCTTCTGCAGGTCCGGCAATTCAAGGCAGAATCCACAACAGCATTTAAAAACAGAGCAGGCAGGCCGGTTCGCCGCAGCCTGCCGCACAACAACTGAAAAGAGGAGTCAAGCATGCCTGTTGATATGGCCGCCGGGGTGACGCCACCCCCTGTTCATGAACACCCGAACCAGTTCGCACTCCTCAAGCAACGCCGCTTCGCCCCTTTCTTCTGGACGCAGTTTTCGGGTGCGGCCAACGACAATCTTTTCAAATTCGCCTTCACCGTGATGGTGACTTACCAGCTTAGCGTGAGCTGGTTGCCGCCCGCGCTGGCGGGGCTGGCGATAGGCGCACTGTTCATATTGCCGTTCCTGCTGTTTTCGGCCACCAGTGGGCAACTTACCGACAAGTTCGAAAAGACACGCGTGATCCGCTTTGTCAAAAACCTGGAAGTGGTGATCATGCTGATCGCCGCCGTCGGCTTCATGAGCCCGAACGCCAACGTGCAGGTACCTGTACTTTTGGGATGCACTTTTTTAATGGGCCTGCACTCCACGATTTTCGGCCCGGTCAAGTTCGCCTACCTGCCGCAGGCGCTCAATGAGCGCGAGTTGACCGGTGGCAACGGCATGGTCGAGATGGGCACCTTCGTGGCCATTTTGCTGGGCCAGGTGGTGGGCGGGCTCATGGTGGCAGTGCCCCAGGTCGGGCCTGACTACGTGGCCATCGCGTGCGTCGGCCTTGCACTCGTCGGCCGGCTTGTCTCGCAATTTATCCCGCTCACACCGGCGACTGATCCGGGCCTCAAGATCAACTGGAACCCGGTTACGGAAACCTGGCGCAACCTCAAGCTTGCCAGCGGCAACCTGGTGGTGTTCCGCTCCATGCTGGGTATCAGCTGGATGTGGTTTTTTGGCGCCGTTTTCCTGAGCCAGTTTCCGAGTTTTGCCAAGGAAGTGCTGCACGGCAACGAGCAGGTCGCTTCGTTGCTGCTGGTGGTGTTTTCCATCGGCATTGCGACCGGGTCACTGCTCTGCGAGGTGCTCAGCAAGCGCCATGTCGAGATCGGCCTGGTGCCGGTGGGAGCCATCGGCATGAGCGTGTTCGCGGTGGATCTTTACTTCGCCTCGCGCGGCCTGCCGGCTGTGCCCGTCATGACCTTAAGCGCCTTCATGTCGCAGCATGCGCACTGGCGCGTGATGGTGGACCTTGCATTGCTCAGCCTCTTTGCCGGGCTGTACAGCGTGCCGATGTATGCCCTGATCCAGCTGCGCAGCCAGCCTACGCATCGCGCCCGCATCATCGCAGCCAACAACATTCTGAATGCGCTGTTCATGATCGTCAGCGCTATCCTGGCCGGCGCATTGCTGAAAGCCAACTTCAGCATCCCGCAGATTTTCCTGTTCGTGGGGCTGGCGAACGCAGTGGTGGCTTTCTACATCTTCATGCTGGTGCCCGAATACCTGCTGCGTTTCATTGCGCTGATTGCGTCGCGCCTGGTCTACCGCTTCAAGATCACCGGCGACGACAACATACCGGCGCAAGGTGCCGCCGTGCTGACTTGTAACCACGTCAGTTTTGTCGATCCGGTCCTGCTGATGGCGGCCAGCCCGCGCCCTATCTACTTCGTGATGGACCACCGCATCTTCAAAATGCCGGTGCTGGGCTGGCTGTTCCGCCTGGCCAAGGCCATCCCGATTGCGCCGCGCACGGAAGATCCGGCGCTCTACGAAGCGGCTTTCGAGGCGGCAGCCAAGGTGCTGCGCGACGGCGACTTGCTGGCCATCTTCCCCGAAGGCGGCATTACCAAAAACGGCGAACTCCAGGCTTTCAAGGGCGGCATCATGAAAATCCTGGAAAACGCCGAACGCGACGGCCTGCAGGTGCCGGTGGTTCCCATGGCATTGACCAACCTCTGGGGGTCGTTTTTCAGCCGTGCGGAAAAAGGGGTGGCCATGGTGAGGCCTTTCCGGCGTGGCCTGTTCAGCCGTGTGGGGCTGAACGCCGGGGCAGCCTTGAAGCCGACCGAGGTTCAGCCCGAGGTTTTGCGCGGGCGGGTCTCCGCCCTGTTGGATGTCTGAATAAAGTATCGAAATTCGATGCTTCATGGAGAGTTAATAGAAACTGTATCGCTATTTGCATGATTTTGACGGGCCCCGGCGCACATTAGGGGCTCCTCAACAACCGCAAGGTTTTTATGCAGACGCTGATACACCGTGACTCCAAACCCTGGCAATTACAAGTCTGGGTTTCTTTCCTGATCGCTGTTTTCCTCTGCGCCGTGGGCTTGTCCTGGCTGCCCGGCAAGGACCTCGATCGCGCCTTCATGGTCATGGGTTACTTCTTCTGCCTGTCGGCGGCCTTTGTGCTGGCCAAGTATGTGCGTGACCAGGAGCAAAGCAAGGCCGAAGGCAAGCTGGCCGACACCCCGATGTTCAAGCTGGTGGTGTGGGGCGGGTTCTTCCTGGCGATGTCGCTGACGGGCTGGGGTTTGTGGCGCATGGAGATCAACGAAACCTACAAGGCTTTCCTCGGTGTGAGCTGGCTCTACCTGATCACCTGCAGCTTTACCCTGGCCAAGACCCTGCGTGACCGGCACGAAGCCGACCTGAGCGAAGCCCGTATGGCTGGCCGCATGTCGCGCAGCCAGACGGCCAGCGAATAAAGAAGCCGACACACGAACACAGGAGGACATCATGAAGAATCGTTTTGCTACCTATTTGATAGCTACGTGTGCAGTATTGACAATGGCTGGAGCCCCATTTCATGCTCGAGCTCAATCGGAGGTCTCTGCGCTGAGCGCCTTCTCGGCCCTGCCGGTGGCCTCGGTGGTGGTGGGCGCCAGCGCGGCGGCAGGCTCCGTGGTGGCGCTGCCGCTGGTGCTGTCGACCGCCGGCACGGTGCTGGTGGTCAAGACCGTTGAAAGTACGGCCCGCGGAACGGTGTACGTGCTGGAACGGGCTTCTGACGGCGCCCGGGTCAGCATAGAAGTGGTGGGCCGGGGCGTTGCCGGGGTGTCCATGGTGGTCGGAACGGCCGTGGTGGTGAGCGTTGTGGGTGCGGGCGTGGTGCTGTCTGCGGCCGGGGAAGCCATCGCCTTTATCCCCAACGCGCTGGGCCGCGCCCTGCTGCACAACGAACGCCTGACGCAGTGATTGTGAAAAACCTTTTTCACGGAAAGCGGAACCCCGCCATGAAAATCTTTAAAACTCTTTTGCCGCTGTTGCTGGCCGTGGTGTTTGCAGCCACGGCGCCGGTGGCCCATGCCGGGCGTTCCTGCGAAGCCCGCAAGACCACACCGCAGACGGTGGAGCGCGGCATGACGCTGGCCGAAAAAACGCTGGCCTCACTCAACGCCAGCGGTGACAAGGTGGTGGTGCTAGCGCGTGCCGGCCAGGACCTGGGCAAGTACGGCGTGCGCTACTCGCACCTCGGTCTGGCTTATCAGGTGCCCGACGGCCGGGGCGGCATGACCTGGCGCGTGGTGCACAAGCTCAATACCTGTGGCACCAGCGAGTCGTCGGTGTACCGACAGGGCTTGGGCGAGTTTTTCCTCGACGACCTGTGGCGCTTTGAAGCTGCCTGGGTCGCGCCCTCGCCAGAGATTCAGGCCAAATTGCTGGTGCTGCTACAGGACCTTGGCCGGGTCACGACCATGCATGAATGGCGCTACAGCATCGTGAGCTACGCCTGGGGCACCAAATACCAGCAATCCAACCAGTGGGCGATTGAGACGATGGCGGCCGCCATGGAGCCGGGAATGAACACGCGAGACCAGGCGCAGGCCTGGTTGAAGTTCAAGGCTTATGAGCCCACCACGCTGAAGCTGGGCCCCTTGACCCGGCTGGGCGGGCGCATGACTGCGGCGAATGTCGCCTTTGATGACCATCCCAACGACAAGCGGTTTTCAGACCGCATTGAAACCGTCACCGTGGATTCGGTGTTCAGCTGGTTGCAGCGCGCCCGCATGACGGACGGCAAGCCTGTGACCATCGTCAGGTTGTGACAGGCTTGTCCGCACTTCTCAAAAAACGGAGATCACCATGGCCAATGCTTTGCGATTGACGGAAAAATGGATGCACCGCGGCCTGTGGTTGGTGGCGCTGGTGTTTGCGGGCTTCCTGATCGGCTTGGGCGGCACTGTCGTCGGTGATTTGCCCAAAGTCGAAAAGCAGCTGTCACTCGACGACTACGTGGACGCCGCGGCGAGCAATGCGGCGCGCAATGCCATCAAGATAGCCGAGCGTGCCGAGCGCGACGCGCAAACCGCGCTGGAGCAAGCCCAGCTCAAACGCCAGGCCGCCCAGGCGGATTCGACCGCCGCGCGCGAGACCTTCGACAACTGGCTGTCGACCCGGCGGGCCACCCAGCAGGCCGAGCAAGACGCCGAACTGCTGTCACGCACGCGGGTACTGGATGGCCTGAAAGACCGCGAGCGCGCAGCCGGCGTTGCGGTCGAGGCCCAGCAGCAGGCCGCCCTCGATGCCCGGCAGGGCGCCGTGCGCGAACGCCGCAAGCTGGCCGAAATGGAAGAAGCCGCGCAAGTGCAGCTCAATGCCGAATACCGGCGTGTAGAGCTGCGCGTCTTTCTGTACCGCCTGGCCCTGACCCTTCCGCTACTGGTGGCGGCCGGCTGGCTGTTCGCCAAAAAACGCAAGGGCACCTACTGGCCCTTTGTATGGGGCTTTATCTTCTTTGCCGTGTTTGCATTTTTCGTCGAGCTGGTGCCCTACCTGCCCAGCTATGGCGGCTATGTGCGTTACATCGTGGGCATCGTCGTCACAGCGCTGGTGGGCCGGCAAGCCATCATTTCGCTGAACCGCTATCTGGAAAAGCAGAAGCTGGCCGAGCAACTGCCGGACGCGCAACGCCGCGAGGAACTGAGCTACGACACAGCGCTCACGCGCTTGGCAAAAGGCGTGTGCCCCGGCTGCGAGCGAGCGGTGGACCTGAAAAATCCGGAGATCGATTTTTGTCCGCACTGCGGCATCGGCCTTTTTGACCATTGTGCGAAGTGCTCGACGCGCAAGGGCGCGTTTGCCAGGTTCTGCCATGCCTGCGGCACCACGAGCGACAAAAAACTTAAGGTGCCACAGACCGGCGCCGGCACCGCGCCGGGGTTCTGAGCGGGATTAAACAGGGCGGCCGAAGAAGGGGTAGCCCGGGTCGTTGTAGCCGTGGCTGGATGCATGGCCCGGCACCACCAGCTCGTTGACAAAGGCTTCGTCGTCCTTGTCCAGCGCCAAATCCACCGCGCCGTACACATCCTCAAGGTGCTGCAGGGTACGCGGGCCGACGATGACTGAACTGATCAGCGGATTGGTCAGCACCCAGGCCGCGGCGAACTGGCCGGGGACCTGGCCTTTGACTTCGCAGCGCACCTTGATTTTCTGCGCGATCACCAGCGACTCTTCACGGAACTCGGTCTCCAGGATGCGCTTGTCGCCGCTGCCCGCGCGCGTGCCTTCGGCCGGCGGCTGGCCGGGCGGGTACTTGCCGGTCAGGACGCCGCGCGCCAGMGGGCTGTAAGGCACCACGCCAATGCCGTAGTGGCCGCAGGCCGGAAGGATTTCAACCTCCGGGCCGCGGTTGAGCAGGTTGTAATACGGCTGGCACACCACAGGCTGCGGCACGCCCAGCGCTTTGCACAGGTGCGCCACCTCGGCGATGCGCCAGCCCCTGAAGTTGGACAGGCCGAAGCTGCGGATCTTGCCCGCACGGATCAGGTCACCCAGCGCGCGAACGGCCTCCTCCAGGTTGGCGTTGTGGTAGTCGCGATGCAGGTAAAGAATGTCCAGGTAGTCGGTTTGTAGCCTTGCCAGAATGGCCTCGGTTTCCTGCACGAGCCAGCGGCGGGAGTAGTGGCCCTCATTGACAGCCTCACTGACAGGATTGCCCAGCTTGCTGGCCAGCACCCAGCGGTTCCTCTGACCTGCGAGCAGCCTGCCCAGGTCTTTTTCGGACTGCCCCTGGTTGTAGACATCGGCCGTGTCGATGAAGTTGAGCCCGTGGTCGCGCGCTGATGCCACGATGCGGCCTGCTTCTTCAAACGGCGTCTGCTTGCCGAACATCATGGTGCCCAGGCACAGGACGGAGACTTTGAGATTGCTGTTGCCAAGGCGGCGGTATTGCATGGTCATGTTCGGGCAAAAAAGTGAGTGGGATCGTGGATGGTGCCTGAGCCTGAATCTTTGCGCTGCACGGCGGTTATTTGGCGACTACAGCCCTGCCATGAAGACTTGCTGTCCATATGCCGGTTTTCGATGAAGTATCTTTATTTGATGCTAATCGTACTAATTTAATGGCCTTGTATCTTTAAGCGAAACTTTTAGGGCATTCCGCTCCACACTGCCTCTACAAGCATGTGCTTGGGCCTTCGGGTTATTTATGAAGATCGATTCCTCCGTGTTCTCCCTGTCACGCCTGACGCGCCGCACGGCTTTGGCCGCTGCGGTGTTGGGCGCCACTGCCCTGACGGGCTGCTACGTCGTGCCGGTCCAGCCCGGCCATCCGCCGGTTTCCTCCACGGTGTATGTCACACCGGCCATGCCGGCAAGCACGACCTTTGCGGCGCGGCTGTACCCGGCGAACGACGCCGCCCAGGCCTACGGCATGGTGGGCGCGGTGGTGACCAATGACATGAACGGGCGCGGCACCTTCACCACCAACATCAACGGTGAAAGCTTTAACGGGGAAGCTACGCGCATCGCAAGCTCTTCAACGCGCGAAGGAGTGGCCAACGGTTCCGGCAGCCGGGGCAGCTATATCAGCTGCCGCTACCAGATGAACTCGTCAACGATGGGGACGGGGCAGTGCAAACTCTCCAACGGCGCGCAGTTCACGATGCACATCGGCGGCTGAAGCAACTTGAGTTGACGCCGCAGCGCCACCGCAATAGCGGCGTGGGCTACTGCTGAATGCGCTCGACGGCGACGATCTGGGGCGCCGCTTTGAGGTGACCCACATACCTGAGCGGCTTGTGAATCATGATGGAGGGCACGTCGCCCTCCCGCATGTGCAGCAGGTCGCCGGGGTTGATCAGCCGCGGGTCGGCATCGGTCAGCGGCAGGCCGGCGCTGCGGTAGGCCTCCAGGATGAACTGCGAACAAAAGAACTGGTCATTGCGGCCCAGCCCGAGCTGTACGGCTGCGATGCCGCGGATGCAGAAGTCGCGCACCATCGAAGGCACCAGCGGCAGCTCGCACATGCGGCGCTCCAGGGCAAAGGGCGCCTGCAGCATCACGCCGAGATAGTTGTATTTCTTGCCTTCGTGGCTGGCCGCGAAGGTGTTGATCTTGATGGCCTGTTCGGCTGTGAGGTCAGGATGGCGAAACGCCACCACGGTCGCCTCATCATTGAGTAGCGCGTCTACGCTGCGCACGCGGATACCCGAGCCCACGGCTTCGGCGATTTGCCGGTTGCCCATGTACACCGCCGCATGGCTGACCGGCGAGAGCGTGATCAGGCGGATGCCCACCGAGTTAAGGCCGTTTTCCGCCGTGAGAATGATGTCGCCTGGCAGCAGGGCGTCGGCACCGATCAGCTCCCCGCCGTTGCCCGGGTTCAGGGCCATGTTCTGGAAGCCCAGCATGGGCGCACCTGTCTCCGCATGGGGTTTGATGGCTGTGGCGCAACCCCCGAGGTTAAGCAGCAAGGCGCCCAGAATAGTCACCGTGGAGAGCAGGTGGGCCATCGCGGCTTGCGGGGAAGTTTTCGGCATGCGCGGGTTCCAGTCAAATACGGGTTGGAGTGAGGAAAACAAACAGCGGGTTCAGGGCGCAGCGCGCTCGACCAGGTATTCGCGGGCATACCAGAAGGTTTCGGGCGACTTGAACGCGCCAAACGTACCTTCCTTCTCGTCCTGCCGTGACCGCAGGTCCCAGCGCTGGTCGATGATGCGGCAGCCATCGCAGGGTTTTTGCCCCGCCCGTCGCTGCACCAGGGCGTAACGCGTGTTCTTGAACAGGGCGTCAACGTCCTCGTAATCCACCGGTTGCGCGGCGAAATAGGGGACAATTTTGGCGCCTGGGATGATGAACTCATAGCGTTCGAAGTGTCCGTTGAAGTTGCTGGGCACCGATAACCGCTGGCCCTTGAGCAATGCGTCGGTTTCGGGACGAAAATGGCCCATGTCGCCGTTGAACGGCAAGGTCACCCATGCCAGCGCAAAGAGAACGGCGAAACTGCTCATGGCGGCGATCTGGCGCGTAAAAGCGGGCCTGAACATCCCCACGATGCACGCCAGTGCCAGGATGGCGATGAAAAACCAGTAGAGCGGCGAGTACAGCCACGGATCCTGCGTGGCTTTCACGCCGCCAAATCCGATCAATCCCATGGCCAGCGCACCGCCCAGACAAATCAGCAAAGTCAGGCTGAACCAGATGCGCGGGATGCGTTCCCAGTACAACGCGATCAATACGGCCAGCGCAGGCATGGCGGGGATCAGGTAACGGGTGGAGCGCTGGGTGGGCACCATGAACACCAGCGCAAAGGCCAGCATCCAGAGCCACATGGCTTTTTCTGCATCACTGATGGTCTTGCCCGTGCCCTTGCGTTGCCGCCAGGCGCGCCACGCCGCTACAAAACAACCCACGGCAACGGGCAACAGGAAAAGGGCGTTGGAGAAGTAACCCGTCAAAATTGTCAACACGCCGCTGCTGCCGCTGAACGCAATGGCGAAGTAACCCTTGGACGAGTTCATCTTGCCGGCGTTTTCACCGACGACGAATTCGCGCCAGACTTCACCTGGCTGCGGGTCAATGGCAAACCACAATCCGAAGATCGCCAGCGCCAGCACGCAGATGGCTGTGACTTTGACGCCGTCGGTAACGATCCCGGGCCGGAAAATTGCCCATGGCGCTTTTTTCGCCCCCAGCACCTGGTAGCACAGGGCCAGGCCGAACCCGACCGGTACCACCATGACAAACGACTTGTAGAGGCAGCCTATGCCGATCGCCAGCCCGGCGAGCAAGGGAAACTTCCAGCGCGAGGCCAGCAGCTTTGCCGGCGCCCAAGCAACGGCAAACAACACGCCAAACAGCCAGAAGGTTTCGGGCGCACTGGTGAGGTAAGGCCTGCCATAGCGGTAGGTGCTGAAGAACGACAGATAGACGATGGTCGCAATGGCGGCCATCGTCAGGGCGTGACGGTCGTTATTGGTTGGTGCAACCCGGCCCGCCGGTTCTTCAGAACCCCTGGCCGCGGCGGTGGCCGCATTGCGAAAGATTCTCCAGGTCAGCAGTCCCACCATGAGCGCGATGGCCCACGTGTAGACCACGCTCGGCATGCGCAGGTTGAGCAGCGTCCAGTGTTCGCCCCATCCGCCGGCCACCATCGCCTGCCAGAAGAGCACGGGTGGCTTGGTGTTCCGCATGAAGTCATAGGAGCTGACCAGCGGCAGCCATTTCCCGGTCTCCGCCGTGAGCCGCGCGATATGGGCGTAGACCAGCTCGTCGCCATTGCGCGGAATGTGGTCGCCGGCAAGACCGAACAGGTAAGCCAGCGCAACCAGCAGCGCAAGCACTATCCAGATGCGGTGGACCGGGACGCGGGTTTTCAGGGATTCAAGGCTTGTCATGGGAGTCGGTGGAAGGCGGCGCAGCGCCGCCGGTATCGGGGGGCACGATTTTCGCGCGCCGCCGGCGAAATGTCATGCGGTCGTTGGCGACGAAGTTACACACGCTGGACAAGACAATCGCCAGCACGTTGGCCAGGATGTAGTGCATGTACAGGGCCAGCCATTTGGTCAGCAGTGACTGCAGCACGATGGCCAGGCCCGCCGCCATCACGTACTTTGAAAACAGGAACAGCGCCGAGTGGTGCACCTCGTGCTTGCGATCGCGCCAGGTCAGGCGCCGGTTCCAGTAAAAATTGCTGATGGTGGCGACCGTAATCGCCAGCGCAATGGAGTAGTTCAGCCGGGAATGGAAGTCGGCAATGTGGCTGAACAGGAATTCCTGGGCAACATAGAGCACAGCGACATTCACCACCGTGCCGCTGGCGCCCACCACGCCGAACTTGATGAAGCGCCAGCGCGCCAAGGGCTGCAGGCGTTCAGGCAGGCGGCTGATGAGGGCCTCTGCTAGGGACCGAAGTGTTGTCATGGGAATAGGGTCAGGGCGTTGCCAGGCATTCGCGCGCCTTGGCCAATACGGCTTCGGGTGCGATGACTTTGAGGCACTGGTTGTCGCCGTCGCAATATGACGAGCGGTGGTTGTAGGCCGTCAGGCAGGGCGAACACGGCCACTGGCTGTAAAAGGAATGGCACTGGGGCGTGAGCGGCGCATACAGGCCCGGGGTCTCGGGGCCGAACAGCATCAGCGTCCAGATCGGGGTGAGCGCCGCGAACTGCCCCGGCCCGCCATCGTTGGTGACCAGCAGGCGGGCGACGTGGAACAGCGCCAGCAGTTCGGAAATCGAGCGCGTATAGCCAGTCAGGTCAATCACCGGGCTGCCCGGGTAAGCTGCCTGCACATTGGCGACCAGTTGCTGCGCCAGCGCCTGGTCGTCCTTCAGGCCAATCACTGCCACCGCGCAGCCGTCGGCCACCAGGCCCTGGCACAGCGCGGTGTAGGATTCCAGCGGCCAGGCGCGTATCGGCAAAATGCCGCCGCCTGGATAGACCAGCACCAGACGTTTGCCGGCGATCGCGGGGAAGTCCTGCGACAAGCGGGCCTGGATGCCTGGCACCAGCGCCGGGTCCAGCCGCACGTGTGGCGGTGGTTTGGCGGTAGCGGCCGTCAGGTTGGCCGGCAGTTTGGACTTGGGCACGGCGGTCGAATCAATCGCGCGCGCCAGCGTCAGGAACTGCGCACTGATGTGGTGGTAGGGGTTGTAAGGCACGGGCCGGTTGATGTGCGACCCACGGTACAGCCCCTCCTGCGTGTGGCGGTGAAAGCCCACGCGGATGCGCGCGCCGCTGGCGTAAGACAGCAGGCTGCTGATGCGCGAGAACAGCTCGCAGTCAATCGCCACGTCAACATTCGCGCGGCGCAGCTCGCCAATCGCCTTCCACAGGCTGGAGAGCAGGCCGCCCAGCGACTTGTCGTCCACCGTGTGCACGTTGGCCGGATCCACCACCTGCATGAGGTCGAGGATTTCGCGGTTCTTGCCGAAGAGCAGCGCGTGCAGCGGTGCGTCGGGGTAGCGCTGCTTCAGGCGCGCGAACATCTCGTGGGCCAGCACCAGGCTGCCCATTTCCGACAGCAAAATCACCACGATGGCGCGCGGCGCGGGATCGGCGCCGGAGCGGAATTGCCGCAGCACGGCATCGACGCCCGATACCGCTGCGCACAGCGGTATGCCAACCCAGCGGTCAATCCAGCGTTGCAGGTTGATGTTCATTACACGCCTCGCTGCCGGTCGGCCCGGAACTGCGCGGTGAACTCGCCAAAACGGCCGGCGTCCAGTGCGTCGCGGACTTCCTGCATGAGGTTCAGGTAGTAGTGCAGGTTGTGGATGCTCGACAGCATGGGACCCAGCATTTCACCGCAACGGTCCAGGTGATGCATGTAGGCGCGTGAGAAATTCCTGCAGGTGTAGCAGCTGCAGGTCGCGTCGACCGGCTGGTCTTCGGTTTTGTAGCGCGCGTTGCGGATTTTCAGATCGCCAAAGCGTGTGAACATATGGCCGTTGCGTGCATTGCGGGTGGGCATCACGCAGTCAAACATATCAACACCGGCTGCCACGCCTTCGACCAGGTCTTCCGGGGTGCCCACGCCCATCAGGTAGCGCGGCTTGTTTGTTGGCAGGCGATGCGGTGTGTGCGCCATGATGCGCTGCATTTCTTCCTTGGGCTCGCCCACGCTCACGCCGCCTATCGCGTAGCCGGGCAGGTCGAGTTCGACCAGGGCCTCCAGCGATTCCTGGCGCAGGTTCTCAAACATGCCGCCCTGCACGATGCCAAAAAGCGCGTTGGGGTTCTGCAGCTTGTTGAACTCGGCGATGCAGCGGCTGGCCCATCGCAGGCTCAGTTCCATCGAGCTGCGCGCTTCGCTTTCGGTGGTGATGTGGCCCTTGGTGTCGTACGGCGTGCATTCGTCGAACTGCATCACGATATCGCTGTTGAGCACCGTCTGGATCTGCATGGAGATCTCGGGTGTCAGAAAGAGCTTGTCGCCGTTTACGGGTGAGGCGAACTTCACACCCTCTTCGGAAATTTTGCGCATTTCACCCAGTGACCAGACCTGGAAGCCGCCACTGTCGGTCAGGATGGGCTTGTTCCAGCTTTCAAACTTGTGCAGGCCGCCGAACTGCTGCATCACGTCCAGTCCGGGCCGCATCCAGAGGTGGAAGGTATTGCCCAGGATGATTTGCGCGCCCATGTCATGCAGCGACTGCGGCATGACGCCCTTGACCGTGCCGTACGTGCCGACCGGCATGAAGATGGGGGTTTGCACCACCCCGTGGTTAAGCGTCAGCTTGCCGCGCCGGGCATAGGAGCCGAGGTAGGCGCCGGCCCCTTCGCCTGCCGGGGCGTCGGTCTTCAAAACTTCAAATTCGAGCATCTTGGGATTGTCGCAGGTGTACGCGCGGGATTCAGGCGGCCTCAGGCCGTACCAAAGGGGGCCTGCGGGCCAGCAGCATGGAGTCGCCATAGCTGAAAAAGCGATAACGCTGCGCAATTGCATGCCGGTACAGCGCCATGATGTGTTCGTAGCCCGAAAACGCGCTGACCAGCATCATCAGCGTGCTTTTGGGCAGGTGAAAGTTGGTCAGCAGCAGGTCCACCACGGCAAATTCAAAGCCCGGGGTGATGAAGATGTTGGTGTCGTTGCAGTCGGGGCCGAATTTGGCGTGCGACTCCAGCGCCCGCACGGTGGTGGTGCCCACGGCTACCACGCGGCCACCGCGTGCCCTGCACGCGGCAATGGCTTGCTGCGTGGCCAAAGGGACCTCAAAACGTTCGAAATGCATGGCGTGGTCGGCAATGTTTTCAGCCTTGACGGGCTGGAAGGTGCCGGCACCCACATGCAGCGTCACGCTCGCGCGCTGGATGCCGCGCGCTTCGAGTTGCGCCAATATGGCTTCATCGAAGTGCAGTGCCGCGGTGGGCGCGGCCACGGCGCCCGGGTTTTTGGCAAACACGGTCTGGTAGCGTTGTTCGTCGTCCGCGGAGTCCGTGTGCGTGATGTAGGGTGGCAGCGGCACGTGGCCGTGCTGCGCCATCAGCGCATAGGGGTCGCTGCTCAGGCGGAAACGGTACAGAGGTCCGCTTTCCTCGGGCCAGCGGCCCAGCAGCGTGGCGGTAAAGCCGCCGTCCATTTGCAGCACCGCGCCGGGCAGGGGCTTTTTGCTGACCTTCATGTGGGCAGCGACTTCATGGCCAGCATCCGCATGGGGCGACAGCACGCGTTCGATCAGCAGTTCCAGTTTGCCGCCGCTGGCTTTCTGGCCGAAGAGCCGGGCTTTGACGACTTTGGTGTCGTTGAAGACCAGCAGGTCGCCCGGCAGCAGCAGGCCGGGGAGTTCGGTGAACCGTCGGTCCACCGGCAGGTCTTCACGCCCGTCAAGCAGGCGCGAGCCACTGCGCTGGGCGGCAGGGTGTTGGGCAATGAGTTCTTCGGGCAGCGTGAAATCAAAATCGCTGAGGGTGAAATGGGTGCTCATGAAGGCACAATTGTCCCATGTCGCCTCCTGGTGCTCCCGCCCGAAAAAACGCCCCGCCTGAGGTTGCAGCCGGGGACAAGGCCGCATCCCGGGCACCGGCCGAAAAAGCCCCGCCCAAATCCCCTGCGCAAAAAGCCCTGGAGAAGCTGGGCCTGCGCCGCGAGATCGATCTGGCCCTGCATTTGCCCCTGCGCTACGAGGATGAAACCCGCATCGTGCGGCTGGCCGACGCCAGGGATGGTGACCTGGTGCAGATAGAAGGCGTTGTGACGCGCAGCGAGATCGCCTTTCGCCCGCGCCGACAGCTGCGGGTGACGGTAGACGACGGCAGCGACACCTGCGTGCTGCGCTTCATCAATTTTTACCCGGCTCACCAGAAAACGCTGAGCACAGGCGCCCATGTTCGGGTGCGGGGTGAAATCCGCGGCGGCTTTCTCAGCCGTGAAATGATCCACCCCAGCTTCAGGCTGGCCGGCGGCGAACTGCCCGGCGCGCTGACGCCGGTGTATCCCACCGTGGCCGGATTGCCGCAAACCTACCTGCGCAAAGCCGTGCTCAGCGGCCTGGCACGGGCCGACCTCCGTGAGACCTTTCCGCCTGAAGTTTTAGGTGAAAACAGGCTGCAGCCCTTATGGAACCTGCGCGAGGCGCTACAGTTTTTGCATCACCCAACGCCGGATGTCTCGCTGGCCACGCTGGAAGACCGCAGCCATCCTGCCTGGCAGCGGCTCAAGGCCGAAGAGCTGCTGGCCCAGCAGCTGTCGCAGCTGCAGGCCCGCCGCATACGCGCAGCCATGCGCGCACCTTCGCTGGCAGGTCCGCCCATGCGCGGCACGCAGTGCACGCTGCACGACCAATTGCTGGAGCGACTGCCTTTCCGGCTGACTGCCGCCCAGCAGCGCGTGTGCAACGAGATTGAAGCGGACCTGAAAAAAAATATTCCCATGCACCGCCTGCTGCAGGGCGATGTCGGTGCCGGCAAAACCGTGGTGGCGGCGTTGGCCGCGGCACGCTGCATGGACGCGGGCTGGCAGTGCGCGCTGATGGCGCCTACGGAAATCCTGGCCGAGCAGCATTTCAGCAAACTGATCGGCTGGCTGGAGCCGCTGGGCATCAAGACCGCCTGGCTGACCGGCAGCCAGAAAACAAAAGAGCGGCGCGAGATGCTGGCGCTGATCGAGAGCGGGGAGGCGGGCCTGGTCATAGGCACCCACGCCGTGATCCAGGACAAGGTGAAGTTCAAAAACCTGGCGCTCGCCATCATCGACGAGCAGCACCGCTTTGGCGTGGCGCAGCGGCTGGCCCTGCGCAGCAAAATGACCGAAGGCGGGCAGGAGCCCCACCTTTTGATGATGACCGCCACGCCGATCCCGCGCACGCTGGCGATGAGTTATTACGCCGACCTCGATGTGTCCACCATCGACGAGCTGCCACCCGGCCGCACGCCCATCGTGACCAAGGTGGTGAGCGACGCGCGGCGCGACGAAGTGATCACGCGCATACGCGGGCAGCTGGCGGAAGGGCGGCAGATTTACTGGGTCTGTCCGCTGATCGAGGAAAGCGAGTCCATCGACCTGGTCAATGCTACGCAAACGCATGAAGCGCTGAGCGCAGCCTTGCCCGGCGTCAGTGTGGGGCTGCTGCACTCTCGCATGCCGGCGGCCGAGAAAAAAGCCGTGATGGCGCTCTTTACCAGCGGGCAGATGGGCGTACTGGTCAGTACCACCGTGATCGAAGTAGGTGTCGACGTGCCCAATGCTTCGCTGATGGTGATTGAGCACGCGGAACGGTTCGGTTTGAGCCAGTTGCATCAGTTACGCGGCCGGGTCGGGCGTGGGGCGGCGGCATCGGCCTGTGTGTTGCTGTATTCGACCGGCGAAGCGTCCCGGCTCGGCGAGATGGCGCGCGAACGCCTCAAAGCCATGGCGCAAACCAATGACGGCTTCGAAATTGCCCGGCGCGACCTGGAAATCCGCGGGCCCGGCGAGTTCCTGGGGGCGCGGCAGTCGGGGGCGCCGCTGCTGCGGTTTGCCGATCTCGAGACCGATGCCGATCTGCTGGCCTGGGCGCGCGAGCGTGCCCCGCTGATGCTGGACCGGCACGCGGAACTGGCTCACCGGCACATCCTGCGCTGGCTGGGTGGAAAAGCAGACTACTTGAAAGCGTGAAGAGTCGGAATTTTGCCGGGTTGCCCGCGGCGTTAGCAACTTTCGCCGTTGACCCTTAATCCGCTCTCGGAGAATTTTTTCGCACTCAACCGTCCCATTCCTGAAACCCTTGTGATGAGATCGTTGCAGTCGCTGAAGCTTTTGATGCTGCGCGCCTTAATGATCCTGTCCGCGAGCATGGGTCCCAAGCCCACAACCCTGTCAAACTCAGCCGGCTTGGCCGTATTCACTTCAATCGTGACGCCCGTCGATGGAGCCTTGGAGTCGTTGGCGCATCCAGAAAGCAGGACGGTGATGGCAATAGCTGTCGAAAGCAAGCGGTGCATGGGTTCCTTTGATGAGGKTGATTAATGGCGGATGGCCTTTGGGAGCCTTGTCGGTCGACAAGCACCCCGTCGATCAGCCGTTTATCTCACTGCTGATCGAGGCATCCTGAAAAGTATCACAATAAGCCCATGACGCTGACCGAACTCAAATACATCGTCGCCGTGGCCCGCGAAAAGCATTTTGGCAAGGGCGCTGATGCCTGTCATGTCTCGCAGCCCACGCTCAGCGTGGCTATCAAGAAGCTGGAGGAAGAGCTGCAGGTCAAGCTCTTTGAGCGCAACGCCAACGAAATCACCGTGACGCCTCTGGGCGAAGAAATCGTGCGCCAGGCCCAGAGCGTGCTGGAGCAGGCCGACAACATCCGTGAAATTGCCAAGCGCGGCAAAGACCCGCTGGCCGGTGCGCTGCGGCTGGGCGTGATCTATACGATTGGCCCCTACCTGTTGCCCGACCTGGTGCGCCAGGCGATTGCGCATACGCCGCAGATGCCGCTGATGCTGCAGGAAAACTTCACCGTCAAACTGCTGGAAGAGCTGCGCACCGGTGAAATTGACTGCGCCATCCTGGCCGAGCCCTTTCCCGACACCAACCTGGCCATTGCCCCGCTGTATGACGAGCCTTTCATGGCGGCGGTGCCCAGTGCCCATGCGCTGGCGTCACGCAAGAGCGTGACGGCCGAGGAGCTCAAGAAGGAAACCATGCTGCTGCTGGGTACCGGCCATTGCTTTCGCGACCACGTGCTTGAGGTCTGCCCCGAATTTGCACGCTTTTCCAGCAGCGCCGAGGGCATCAGCAAAAGCTTTGAAGGTTCCTCGCTGGAAACCATCAAGCACATGGTGGCGGCGGGCATGGGCATCACGCTGGTGCCGCGACTCGGCGTGCCCAAGGAGGCGCTGGCAGAGCAGGCCGCGGCCGGGAAGTCCGCCAAAGGAAAGCCTGCAGCGAGCCGCAGAAAAGTGGCGGCAGAGCAGCCCTCGTTCATTAAATACCTGCCCTTCGCTGGCGATGTGCCGAGCCGGCGCGTAGTGCTGGCGTGGCGCCGCAGCTTTACCCGGTACGAAGCGATCGCTGCGCTGCGCAACGCCATTTACGCCTGCGAGCTCCCCGGCGTCAATCGCCTGTCGTGAACGCCGTCTATGGCGGGCATTGAGCCCGGCTGTTGCAGCCCCTTCCCTGATTTTGTAAAGTTGTCCCAGAATTTTTAAAAGGAAACACCATGGCCAAAACATCGACCAAGCCCGCAGGAAAACCCGCACCCACCATCAATATCGGCATCAATGAAAAAGACCGCGCAGCGATCGCCAAGGGCCTGAGCCGTCTGCTGGCTGACACCTACACCCTGTACTTGACCACCCATAACTTCCACTGGAACGTGACGGGGCCGATGTTCAACACGCTGCACCTGATGTTCATGACGCAGTACACCGAATTGTGGGCAGCGGTCGACCCGGTGGCCGAGCGTATCCGCTCGCTGGGCCATCCCGCGCCGGGCTCTTACGCCCAGTTCAGCAAGCTGGCTTCCATTCCCGATGTACCTGTGGTGCCGCCCAAGGCGCTGGAGATGGTGCGTATCCTGGTGCAGGGCCATGAGGCTGTGGCCCGTACGGCGCGGGAGTTGTTTCCTCTGGCCGACAAGGCCAGCGACGAACCGACCGCGGACTTGCTGACGCAGCGCCTGACAGTGCACGAGCAGACGGCGTGGATGCTGCGTTCCTTGCTCGAAGAGTAAGGTGCCTCCTGGCTTGTTGAGGCAAAAACTTGACCTCTACCTTCAACTGATCCGCTGGAATCGCCCGGCGGGCTGGTTGCTGCTGTTGTGGCCCACCTTGTCGGCGCTGTGGGTGGCTTCGCATGGCTTCCCGGGCTGGCACCTTGTGGCCGTATTCACCTTGGGCACCTTCCTCATGCGCAGTGCCGGCTGCTGTGTCAACGATGTGGCCGACCGTGATTTTGACCGCCACGTCAAGCGCACCGCGCAGCGGCCGGTGACCAGCGGTGCCCTTTCTGTCGGGGAGGCGCTGGTGCTCGGCGCCGTGCTGGCTTTGCTGGCTTTCGGCCTGGTGCTCACCACCAACACTGCCACGATTGCCTGGTCGTTTGCCGCGCTGGCCGTCACGCTGGTTTATCCCTTTGCCAAACGTTATGTCTCCATGCCGCAGGCGGTGCTGGGGGTCGCTTTCAGTTTTGGCATTCCGATGGCTTTTGCCGCCGTGCAGTCGCGCGTGCCGCTGCTGGCCTGGGTGCTGTTGCTGGGCAACCTCTTCTGGGTGATCGCCTACGACACGGAATACGCCATGGTCGACCGTGACGACGACCTGAAAATCGGCATGAAAACGTCGGCCATCACACTGGGGCGGTTCGATGTGGCAGGTGTCATGCTCAGTTACCTGATTTTTCTGTCGATTTGGGCTGTAGCCCTTATGGATCATGCGCAACCGGCTATTTATTTGATAGCGATTGTGGTGGCGCTCGGGCAGGCACTATGGCACGGCTGGTTAATTCGCAAACGGGAGCGTGAGGCCTGCTTCAAGGCGTTTCGCCTCAACCACTGGCTGGGTTTTACGGTGTTTGCGGGAATTGCGCTGTCCTACCTCGGCCTTTGAGCCGGCTGCGCTGAACCAGACGGCCATGAGAAAAGCCCGCGTATGCGGGCTTTTTTGTCATTCTCTGCCGTCGCCGGATCAAGGGCTCAGCGGAACTTCGTCCGGCTAATTACACCGATTTCTTGGCTTTCGCCTTGGCCTTGTGCTTGACCTTGTGTTTGGCTTTTGCCTTGGCTTTGGCGGGAGGGGTTGCTTTTTCAGCAGCAGGTGCGGCAGCAGGAGCTGCTGCGGGTGCGGCGGCCTGGGCAGCTGCTGGCGTGGAGATCACGGCCAGGGGCATGGCGAGGACGGCTGCGCTGATGAGGGTGGACAGTAATTTGTTCATGGTGAAGCTCCGGATGTTGGAAAAGTTATGGGGTGCGGGTGTTGCCGGGTGAACTGTCCATAATGGACCAGGATAGCCGTGACAGACGCCTTTCTTCAACGTCTTCCCTCGCAGGGCGGTTGACCTGCCCGCAAATTCCCTGGCCCGGTGCCGTTACTTCAGAAAAAGCAAGCTCGCTATTAAATAGATAGCTGCTTGCGCCCGCCCCTATTAGGTTTTGGCGGGTTTCCATGACTGTATCAACCCGCGCCAAACTCATCACCCAATTCACCGGCGCGTTGCCTTGCCGTGTGGATGGCGCGCATGAACTGCATCTTGACGCGGTCCTGTTCCATCGAGGTCAGCGCGGCGTAGGTGGTACCTCCTTTGGACGTGACCTGGGCGCGCAGCGCCTGTGGCGTCTCATCGGACGCCTGCAGCAGCGCCGAAGCGCCGGCAAAGGTGCCGACGGCAAGCTTGCGCGCCTGTTCCGGTGCAAGGCCCATGTCCGTGCCGGCCTCGATCATGGCTTCCACAAAATAAAAGACGTAGGCCGGGCCTGAGCCCGAAATGGCGGTGACCGCGTCCAGATGGGCTTCCTCGGTGAGCCACAGGTAATCCCCTGTGGGCCTGACCACCTGCTCGATGGCCAGCCTGTCGTCGTCTGTCACGGCATCCCGCGCGAACAACGCCGTCATGCCTTTGCCGACCAGCGCCGGCGTGTTGGGCATGGCGCGCACCACACGTTCGGTGCCCAGCCAGCGCGCAATGCTGCTGGACCGCACCCCGGCGGCCACGCTCAGGTGCAGGGCGGTTTTGGTGTGAAAGCGTGTTTGCAGGGCTGCATCCTTGAAAGTCTGCGGTTTTACAGCCCAGACCACCAGGCCGGCGCTGGCCAGTGGCGCGCCGGGTTTTTCGTGCACCTGTACGCCGAATTGCCGGGTGAGCTTGTTGCGTTGCTCTTCAAATGGCTCGACCACCTGGATCTGGCTGGCTGGCATGCCTTGTTTCAGCAGGCCGCCAATGATGGCGCTGGCCATGTTGCCGCCGCCTATGAAGGCGATGTGGTCGTTGCTTGCGCGGGAAGTGGAGGTCATGCGTTGTCAATCCAAAAATTCAAAGGCCAGCCACTGGCTGATTTGCCGGGAGCTGAAATTGTCGTCGCTAATGAAGACCAGGCTGCGATTTCCGTTGGGCAGTACCGGGCCCCAGGCCATGCCTTCCGTATTGTCCAGACGCTCCAGCCGGAGGCCGGGCCCCGGGCCGGTGAAGGTGGAAAAGTCGGCGATGAGTGTTTTGTCGACCGCGCGGTAGGTACCAGCCTGCAGGGTGGGCGTTGCGAGTGTGTCGGATCCCTGCCGCGTATCGATGAGGTACAGGCGCAGCGAGTTGCCCGCTTGCGGGCCCCAACCGGCCGTATACGCCCGCTCCAGTACCAGCATGCGGTCCGCGTCGAGCATCAGGATTTCCACCACACCGTTGTCTGCCCGGGTGGCCGGCGCGACAGGTGCGCGCGGGATGGCGTCAGGCACATAGGCAATTTGCCGCAGGGCTTTTCCGCTGGTCAGGTCAATTTGGGTGAAGCGGCAAGGACCGCCCTTCGCTTTCACTGTGGGTACGGGTCCATCCTGGCGGAAGGCGTTTTCCATGGCGATCCACGCTGTCTTGTCATCGGGTGTCAGCGCCAGGCCTTCCAGCGCCAAGTTGACGCGCGGCCCCCGGATGAGATGAAACTCAAACATGGGCGGCAGCGTAAATTCGCGAACCATCGTGCCGTCAGCCCGGCTTTCGCGCAGCTCCGGCGCCAGGCCCGCCAGGGAATACCCCTCACTGGTCCACAGCAGCGTCTGGCTGCTGGGACGCCAGYGAATCGCTTCCGGATCGGGCGCTTGGATGCCCCGCAATACTGCTTCATACGTGCTCCCATCCCTTGGGCGCAGAGTAGTGACGCCCAGCAATTCCGGCGAGCCCAGGCTGTTCATGTCCAGTGCGATGCGCGCGGTGTAAAACCGTACGGGGTTGATGCTGGAGCCGTCGTCGCTGATCAGGTAATACAGATTGTTGGCGGCGTCGTAGTCAATGCCTGAGAGCCCGCCCACCGTGGTGCCCTGGAATTGCAGCCGGTGTGGAATGCGGGATTCACCAATCAGGCGCAGGCGTGTGCGGACCGGCAGGGTGGCTGCAGCTGCCGGCTGCGGTGCCTTGCCGCCGGACAGACCCAGCACTGCGGCTGCGCCGGCTCCGAGTACCAGCCTGCGCCGGGTGGGGGCAGCGGCGTCTGTGACATAAGGGTTCATGCAGCCAAGTCTAGCGGCCGCACCTGTGGGAAATGTGACAGGGCGAGGCTGCGCTTACTGCAGCACGGTCTGCCGTACCGCCTGCTCCCACCGCGCCATCAGCTCAGCAGCCCGGTCTGCGCCCAGCGTAGGCAAAAACTTGCGCTCGGCGCGCCACATGCCGGAGAGCTCGTCGGTGCTGCTATAGACGCCGCTGGAAAGCCCCGCCAGGTAGGCGGCGCCCAGTGCGGTGGTTTCAATCACGGCCGGGCGGATCACCGGTATGCCCAGCAGGTCGGCCTGGAATTGCATCAGCAGGTCGTTGACGCAGGCGCCGCCGTCTACGCGCAATTCTGCAACGGGTGCGGCGCCTGCACTTACCGCGTCCCGGCTCATCGCCTGCAGCAGTGCGGCGCTTTGGTAGGCGATGCTTTCCAGTGCGGCGCGCGCGATATGGGCGACGGTGGTGCCGCGCGTGAGACCGGTGATGGTGCCCCGCGCATCCGGTTTCCAGTAGGGTGCACCCAGGCCGGTGAAGGCTGGCACCATCATCACGCCGCCTGAATCAGGCACGCTTTCGGCCAGCGCCTGCACTTCGGCGCTGCCTTTGATGGCATGCAGCCCGTCGCGCAACCACTGCACCACGGCGCCGCCAACAAACACGCTGCCTTCGGTGGCGAACTGCGTCTGGGTTGTTGCCTGGGCTGCGCTGGTCGTTAGCAGACCGTTGTGTGAGGTTTGAAACTGGCTGCCCGTGTGCATCAACATGAAGCAGCCGGTGCCGTAGGTGTTCTTGGCCATGCCGGCCTTGAAGCAGGCCTGGCCGAACAGGGCACTTTGCTGGTCGCCGGCGACGCCGCCAATGGTAATGGCGTGGCCCAGCAAGTCGGGCTGCACATCGCCGAAGTGAGCGCTCGAAGGCAGCACCTTCGGCATCAGCGAGGCCGGGATGCCCAGCAGCTCAAGCAGCTCGTCGTCCCATTGATTGGTATGCACATTGAACAGCATGGTCCGGGATGCATTGCTGACGTCGGTGGCATGCAGTGCGCCGCCCGTGAGTTGCCACATCAGCCAGCTGTCGATGGTGCCGAAAGCCAGTTCGCCACGCTCGGCCTGCGCGCGGGCCCCGGGCACGTTGTCAAGCAGCCATTTGAGTTTGGTGCCGGAAAAATAGGCGTCGATCAGCAGCCCGGTCTTGGACTGGATCAGCTTTTCCTTGCCGCGCTCGCGCAACTCGGCGCRGGTGGCTTCGGCGCGCCTGTCCTGCCAGACGATGGCGTGATGAACCGGCAGGCCGGTCTTGCGGTTCCAGAGGGCGGTGGTCTCGCGCTGGTTGGTGATGCCCAGCGCCCGAATGTCGGCGGCCTTGATGTTCGCTTTGGCCAGCACTTCGCGCGCCGTCGCCAGCTGGGTGCGCCAGATCTCCATCAGGTCGTGCTCGACCCAGCCTGGCCTGGGGTAGATCTGCGGCAATTCCTGCTGGGCCAGGGCCACGATGTGGCCGTGTTCGTCAAACACGATGCTGCGGGAACTGGAGGTTCCCTGGTCGAGTGCGAGAAGGTATGTCATGCGCTGGAGTGTATGAAAGGGTGGCAGGCGCGCACAAGTGCGCAGGGCTCAGGAGTGGGCCACTTCACAGTTGACGTCCGCCTCTTCCAGCAAGGTTGGAAACGGCTCGGGCGGTGGCATGTCGGTGAACAGCCGGTCAATCTGGGAGAGTGTGGCCAGTTCCACCATGGCGGGCCGGTTGAACTTGCTGCTGTCGGCTGCCAGCCAGACTTCGCGGGCATGCTCGATGATGGTCTGGGCAACTTTGACTTCGCGGTAGTCGAAGTCGCGCAGGGAGCCGTCAGGCTCGATCCCTGAAATGCCGATGATTGCGATGTCAACGCGGAACTGGCGTATGAAGTCGACCGCCGCCTCGCCCACGAWGCCCCGGTCGCGTGAACGCACCACGCCGCCCGCCACGATGACCTCGCAGTCGGTATTGCCGCACAGGATGCCGGCCACATTCAGGTTGTTGGTGATGACCCGCAGCCCCTTGTGGTGCAGCAGGGCCTTGGCGATGGCCTCGGTGGTGGTGCCGATATTGAGGATCAATGAGCAGTCGTTCGGAACACGCCTGGCCACTGCCCGCGCGATGCGGGCCTTGCCTTCGGCATGAAGGCTTTCGCGCTGGCGATGGGCAATGTTTTCGATGGTGGAACTGGGTACCCGCACGCCGCCGTGAAAACGCGTCAGCAGGCCGGCTTCCGCCAGGCGCTGCACATCCCGCCGGACGGTCTGCAGGGTCACGTCCAGTTTTTCTGCAAGCTGCTCGACAGAGGCCGACCCGTGGGTTCGCACGACGTCAAGGAGCTTGATTTGCCTGGGGTTGGAGTTCACGCGGTTCAAGTTTCAGGGAATCGTGGAGGTCTGGAAACTTTATATCGAAACAAAAGGAAACAGATAAGGGAAAACAAGTAGATAAAACAATCACAAAAGAAGAAAAATAGAAAAAAACCGAACTTCATTCAAAGTCTCGCCGGGAGTCCCTCTCTTGTTTACTGTTTCTTTTTGTTTGGCTGCCGTCGCCTTGACAGGGAGACGGCTTGGCCATTTCGGGTCGATGCGGCGTTTGTGCCATGCCGTGGTGCATGGGGAGGGCGCGTGATGCAACTGGCCCTGGACCGCATCAGCAAAAAGGTTGGCGCCGAACAATGGCTTTACGAGCTGAACCTGGCGCCGCGCGGCGGCGAAGTGACGGTGTTGCTCGGCGCAACGCAGGCTGGCAAAACCAGCCTGATGCGCATCATGGCGGGCCTGGATGTCCCCACGCAGGGAAAAGTCCTGGTGAACGACGCGGATGTGACCGGCATGCCGGTTCGTGAGCGCAATGTCGCCATGGTCTACCAGCAGTTCATCAACTACCCCTCGCTACGGGTGGCGGACAACATCGCTTCGCCTCTGAAGCTGCGCGGCGAAAAAAACATTGACGAGACGGTGCGCAAACTGGCTGGGCGCCTGCACATCGAGATGTTCCTGGACCGTTATCCGGCGGAGCTGTCGGGCGGGCAGCAGCAGCGGGTGGCCCTGGCGCGCGCACTGGCCAAGGGTGCGCCCCTGATGCTGCTGGACGAACCGCTGGTCAATCTGGACTACAAGCTGCGCGAGGAATTGCGCGAAGAGCTGACGCAGCTTTTTGCGGCCGGCGATTCCACCGTGATCTATGCCACTACCGAGCCTGGCGAGGCTCTGTTGCTGGGGGGCTATACCGCTGTGATGGACGGTGGTGAACTGCTGCAGTACGGCCCGACCGCCGAGGTCTTCCACTCGCCGCGGTCCTTGCGCGTTGCGCGTGCCTTCAGCGATCCGCCCATGAATCTGATAGCGGCACTGCCTGCGGCGCAGGGCTTGCAGCTGGCGGCGGGGCCGACCCTGGCGCTGGCCTTGCCCGATGCGCCGGCGCAAAACCTGGCCACCCTCACGGCCGGTGTTCGCGGCAGCGCCCTGCGCGTCCAAAAGCGTGAGGGTGATGTGGCGTTGCCGGGAAAGGTCGAGTTGGCTGAAATTTCGGGTTCCGACACTTTTGTCCACGTTGCCACGGCGGTGGGTGAACTGGTGGCGCAACTGACCGGTGTGCATTACTTCGAACTGGGTGCACCCATCACCCTGTTTCTCAGCCCTGCCCAGGTGTATGTCTTTGACGCGACCGGCGCCCTGCTGTTGGCGCCAGAACGCAAAGGGGGACTCGCATGAAGCATCTTTTTGTATCGGCTGCTGTGCTTTGGAGGCCGTATGGCGCGCATTGATCTCGATCTGGCCCACGCATACCGGCCGAATCCGCGCGAGGACAGCGACTATGCGTTGCTCCCGCTCACCATGAGCTTTCGCGATGGCGGCGCCTATGCATTGCTGGGCCCCTCAGGCTGCGGCAAGACCACCATGCTCAACATCATGTCGGGCTTGCTGGTGCCGTCACAGGGCACGGTCAAGTTTGACGGCGTGGATGTGACGCACGCCTCGCCGCAGCAGCGCAATATTGCGCAGGTGTTCCAGTTCCCGGTCATCTACGACACCATGACGGTGGCTGAAAACCTGGCGTTTCCGCTGCGCAACCGCAAGGTGCCGGAAGACCAGATCAAAAAACGCGTTGGTGAAATTGCCGAGATGCTGGACATGAGCGGCCAGCTGAATCACCGTGCAGCCGGGTTGGCGGCGGACGCCAAGCAGAAAATCTCGCTGGGCCGTGGCCTGGTGCGCCCTGATGTGTCGGCCGTGCTGTTTGACGAGCCCCTCACGGTGATTGACCCGCACCTCAAATGGCAATTGCGGCGCAAGCTCAAGCAAATTCACCATGAACTCAAGCTGACCCTGATTTACGTCACGCATGACCAGGTGGAGGCACTGACCTTTGCCGAAGAGGTGGTGGTCATGACGCGCGGTCGCGCTGTGCAGACCGGATCTGCCGATGCGCTGTTCGAGCGCCCCCGCCATACGTTTGTAGGTCACTTCATTGGATCGCCCGGCATGAATTTCTTGCCCGCCACAATCGTCGGGGGTGCCCTGCGCGTCGCGGACCGGCCGCTGGCGCTGCCGCCTGAACGTGCCATGCCCGACGGCGAACTCAAGCTGGGTGTGCGCCCTGAATACGTGGTGAAGACCGCGCCCGGCGACCCGGCAGCGCTGCCGTTTACCGTCACGATGGTCCAGGACATCGGCACGCACTGGATGTTGACGGCGCGAATCGGCGAACACACCCTGAAGGCCCGGTTGAACCCGGCTTCTCGCGCGCCGCAGGTGGGTGAGGAAGTCTGGCTGCAGATCATGGGGCCACACACCTGCCTGTACCTTAACGACGAACTGGTGGAAGCATGAGCACAACCACGAAACCGGTCAATCAAAAGGCTTGGCTGCTGGTGCTGCCGGTCATCATTTGCGTGGCTTTTTCCGCCATCCTGCCGCTCATGACCGTGGTCAACTATTCGGTGCAGGACATTATCTCGCCGGAGCGTCGCGTGTTTGTCGGAACAGAGTGGTTTGCGTCGGTGATGCGCGACGAAGAACTTCATGCGGCCTTGTGGCGGCAGCTCACCTTCTCGCTGGCGGTGCTGGCGGTCGAGATTCCCCTGGGTATCGCACTGGCGCTGTCCATGCCGGCGCAGGGCTGGAAGGCTTCGCTGGTGCTGGTGCTGGTGGCGCTGTCGTTGCTGATTCCCTGGAATGTGGTGGGCACGATCTGGCAGATCTATGGCCGGGCTGACATCGGCCTGCTGGGCGCCATGCTGCAAAAGATGGGGTTTGACTACAGCTACACCGGCAATGCCGTGCATGCCTGGGTGACGGTACTTTTGATGGATGTATGGCATTGGACGCCACTGGTTGCGCTGCTGGGCTACGCCGGCTTGCGCTCGATCCCGGACGCCTACTACCAGGCCGCGCGCATTGACGGCGCCAGCAAATTTGCGGTGTTCCGCTATATCCAGTTGCCCAAGATGCGCGGTGTGCTGATGATCGCCGTGCTGCTGCGCTTCATGGACAGCTTCATGATTTACACCGAGCCTTTTGTGCTGACGGGCGGCGGGCCGGGCAATGCCACAACATTCCTTTCGCAATACCTCACGCAGAAAGCGGTGGGCCAGTTTGACCTGGGTCCGGCGGCGGCTTTCTCGCTGATTTACTTTTTGATCATTCTGCTGCTGTGCTTCATCCTCTACAACTGGATGCAGCGTGTGGGCACGCAAGAGAAGGAGGGCGTGGAATGAACTCACCTAACGCACCGAGATTTCAGGCGCGCACGCTGTTCCTGATTGCCTACATTTTGTTCGCACTGCTGCCCATCTACTGGATGGTCAACATGAGCTTCAAGACCAATGCCGAAATCCTGTCGAGCTTCTCGTTTTTTCCCCAGGACTTCACCTGGAACAACTACAAGACCATCTTCACCGACCCGTCCTGGTATTCGGGCTACATCAACAGCCTGATCTATGTGGCGATCAACACGGTGATTTCGGTCACGGTGGCGCTGCCGGCCGCCTACGCGTTTTCGCGTTACAGCTTCCTGGGCGACAAGCATGTGTTCTTCTGGCTGCTGACCAACCGCATGACACCGCCGGCGGTGTTCTTGCTGCCCTTCTTCCAGCTTTACACCACGGTGGGTCTGATGGATACGCACATCGCGGTCGCGTTGGCGCACCTGCTGTTCAACGTTCCGCTGGCGGTGTGGATCCTGGAAGGTTTCATGACCGGCATCCCGCGGGAGATTGACGAAACCGCGTATATCGACGGCTATTCATTCCCGCGTTTCTTCGTGCGCATCTTCCTGCCGCTGATCAAGGCTGGCGTGGGTGTTGCGGCATTCTTCTGCTTCATGTTCAGCTGGGTCGAGTTGCTGCTGGCGCGCACACTGACCAGCGTTAACGCCAAACCTATCGTCGCGACCATGACCCGCACTGTGTCGGCATCCGGCATGGATTGGGCGACGCTGGCTGCAGCCGGGGTGCTGACCATCGTGCCGGGCGCCATCGTGATCTGGTTTGTGCGCAACTACATCGCCAAAGGCTTTGCCATGGGCAGGGTCTAGAAGGAGTCAATATGTTTGAGTGGATGGCCTGGACAACACCTGTGGCAATTTTCTTCACTTGCATCGTGTTGATGCTGGTGGGCATGACAGTGTGGGAGCTGAAGTCGCCTACGACGATGCGGCGCGGTTTTCTGCCGCTGGAGACTACCCGCGGTGACCGGCTTTTCATCGGCCTGCTCAGTGCGGCCTACGTCAACCTGATTTTTGTAGGCATCAGTGGCAAGCTGGCCGGGTGGATGGGCCTGGAGGGCGACCCGTCGATCTGGATCAGTTTTTTGCTGTCGATGGCCCTGCTCGCACTTGTCATGCGCAAGGGATAGAAATCAAAAAAAGGAACCCGGCTCATATTCCCCGGAGCCGAACAAGCCTTCAACCACGGGGAGTGAACCAATGAGGAGACAAATCATGAAGATGCGTTATACGGCTTTGGCAGTGGCGGCAGCGTGTGCCATGGCCAGCCCCGGCTGGGCCGACGAGGCGGCGGCCAAGAAGTGGGTTGACAACGAATTCCAGCCTTCCACGCTGGCCAAGGACAAGCAGCTCGCCGAGATGAAATGGTTCATCGATGCCGCCAAGAAGCTGCAGGCCAAAGGCGTCAAGGAAATCTCGGTGGTGTCCGAAACCATCACCACGCATGAGTACGAATCGAAGACGCTGGCCAAGGCCTTCGAGGAAATCACCGGCATCAAGGTCAAGCACGACCTGATCCAGGAAGGCGACGTGGTCGAGAAGCTGCAGACTTCCATGCAGTCGGGCAAGTCGATTTATGACGGCTGGATTTCTGACTCTGACCTGATCGGCACCCACTATCGCTACGGCAAAGTGCTGAACCTGACCGACTACATGGCCGGCAAGGGCAAGGAATACACCAACCCGGGCCTTGACCTCAAGGATTTCATCGGCACCAAGTTCACTACCGCGCCGGACGGCAAGCTCTACCAGCTGCCCGACCAGCAGTTCGCCAATTTGTACTGGTTCCGCGCAGACCTGTTCGCGCGCAAGGACCTGCAGGACAAGTTCAAGGCCAAGTACGGCTATGACCTGGGCGTGCCGCTGAACTGGAGCGCTTATGAAGACATCGCAGAGTTCTTCACCAACGACGTGAAAACCATCGACGGCAAGCCGATCTACGGTCACATGGACTACGGTAAAAAGGATCCGTCGCTGGGCTGGCGTTTCACCGACGCGTGGCTCTCGATGGCCGGCACCGCCGACATCGGCACACCCAACGGGTTGCCCATCGACGAATGGGGCATTCGCGTGGCGGCTGACAAATGCACGCCGGTGGGCGCCTCGGTGGCGCGCGGCGGCGCGACCAATTCGCCCGCGGCTGTTTATGCGCTGACCAAGTACGTGGACTGGATGAAGAAGTACGCGCCCAAGGAAGCCACCGGCATGACTTTCGGCGAAGCCGGCCCGGTGCCGGCCCAGGGGCAGATCGCCCAGCAGATCTTCTGGTACACGGCCTTTACCGCCGACATGACCAAAAAAGGTTTGCCGGTCGTGAACGCCGACGGCACGCCGAAGTGGCGCATGGCCCCCGGCCCCAACGGCCCCTACTGGAAACAGGGCATGCAAAACGGCTACCAGGACGTGGGCAGCTGGACTTTCTTTGCCGCTCACGACGAGAACAAGACGGCAGCCGCATGGCTGTACGCCCAGTTCATCACCGCCAAAACCACTTCGTTGAAGAAGACCATCGTCGGCCTCACGCCGATCCGTGAGTCGGATATCCAGTCCAAGGCGATGACCGACATGGCGCCGAAGCTGGGCGGCCTGGTGGAGTTCTACCGCAGCCCCGCCCGGGTKGCCTGGTCGCCGACTGGYACCAATGTGCCTGACTACCCCAAGCTCGCGCAGCTGTGGTGGAAGAACGTGGCCCAGGCTGTGACGGGTGAGAAAACACCTCAGGCGGCCATGGACACGCTGGCAGGCGAAATGGACGACGTGATGGGGCGCCTCGAGCGCGCCGGCATGGCCAAGTGCCCACCCAAACTCAACCCCAAAGGCGACCCCGCCAAGTGGTTGAGCGACAAGGCCGCCCCGTGGGCCAAGCTGAGCAATGAAAAACCCAAGGGCGAAACCATCAACTACGACAAGCTGCTGCAGGCCTGGAAAGACGGCAAAGTACGCTGATCGATTGGCCGTGCAGCGCGCAAGTGCCGCACGGCCCGCTTTTTGCAGGATCCGGTTCGCAACAAGCGCCGAGGTAAGCTCGGCGCTCTTTTACTAATGGGTTTGTATGAAAACGGGAAGCAAAGCCCATGACGACTGAATTAGCGCCCGCGCAAACGCGGCGCCAGGATTTGATGGCCCGGCTTGCCGAGCCGCACCACTACGACATCGCGATCATCGGCGGCGGCGCTACCGGCCTGGGGGTCGCACTGGATGCGGCCGCCCGCGGGTTTTCCGTCGTGCTGGTCGAATCGCACGACTTTGCCAAAGGAACATCGTCCCGCGCCACCAAGCTGGTGCATGGCGGCGTACGTTATCTCGCGCAAGGCAATATTTCTCTGGTGCGCGAAGCTTTGCACGAACGCACCACGCTGCTGGCGAATGCGCCGCACCTGGCGCAGCCACTGCCTTTTGTCATGCCCTCCTACAAGTTCTGGGAAGCGCCGTTCTACGGCATCGGGCTCAAGATGTATGACGCACTGGCCGGCAAGGCAGGCCTGGGCGCCACGGAATTTCTGAGCCGGCAGGAAACCCTCGCCTGCCTGCCGACAGTGCAGGCCCAGGATCTCAAGGGCGGCGTCAAGTATTGGGATGGCCAGTTTGACGACGCGCGGCTGGCGTTGGCACTGGCCCGCACCGCAGCCCGCCAAGGTGCCTTGCTGGTGAACTACTGTGCCGCCACGGGCCTGATCCATGAGGACGGCAAGCTGGTCGGCCTGCATGCGCGCGACCAGGAAACCGGCCGCACGTTTGAGCTCAGGGCCCATTGCGTGGTGAACGCGGCGGGTGTCTGGGTGGACCAGCTACGGCTGCAGGATGGACAGGCCATAGGGCGCGACGCCAAGCCCATGGTGGCGCCCAGCCAGGGCGTCCATATTGTGGTGGACCGCTCCTTCTTGCCCGGCGACCATGCCTTGCTGGTGCCCAAGACGGCCGACGGCCGGGTGCTATTTGCCGTCCCCTGGCTGGGTAAAACYATTTTGGGAACCACGGATACGCCGCGCCACGACCTGGCCCGCGAGCCGCTGCCTTTCCGCGAAGAAGTTGACTTCATCCTGCGCGAATCGGCTCGCTACCTGAGCCGCGCGCCCGGCCCGGCTGATATCAAAAGCATCTGGGTGGGGTTGCGGCCCCTGGTCAAGCCGCCGGATGAGGATGGCGGAAGCACGCAGGCGTTGTCGCGTGAGCACACGGTGCTGGTCAGCAAAAGCGGCCTGGTCACGGTAACGGGGGGGAAGTGGACCACTTACCGGGCGATGGCGGAAGACGTGCTGGACAAATGTTTTGGCGCGGCGTTGCTGCCACCACGCGGGGCCGGCGTCACCACAAACTTGAAGTTAGTTGGTGCTCACAATTCGAATCACAAAATCAGCGAAGCGCCAGGGTCTCACCTCTATGGCAACGAGGCGTCCGCCATGGAAAACCTGCCGGGTGCCAGCCGCGAATTGGGTGGTGGGCTGACGGAGGCGATGGTGCGCTTCGCTGCCCGCCATGAATATGCCCGCACCGTTGAAGACGTACTGGCTCGGCGTTCCCGTCTGCTGTTTCTCGACGCGGCACTGGCCAGAACCCTGGCGCCGGAAGTAGCCACTCTGCTACAGCAGGAAAACGGCGTGGATCCCCAGCTGGACGAATTCCTGACGTTGTGTGGCCAATACCTCAGCCTGCCAGCCTGAGTTGCCGCAGTTGCCGTCCTGCAAAGGAGGCGGGCGAATTAGATGTCCGGGCGGATTTATGCTCTCTTTTTGATAGCTGCTTGCGCACATCCCTATTGGCCCGAGGCCGGATTTTGATACCGAAACCCGCCCGGGGCACAAAGTGCGAAGCGCGGCTGGTACCCGAGGGCGCTCCGGGCTTCTGGGCCGCCGCTTCGTTATTGTGGGGATATTTTCACGGCAGGCGGTTGACAGTGGCTTTTCGCTCAGTCATAATCGTGGGCTTCGCTCTAAAAAGGCGAGGAATTCTGCCTAACGGAAGCACTGCAAGTGGTTTGCGGTGTGGACGACAGGCCCAAGACTGATTGGTCGGTGATCCCAGGGGTTGCCTTCCGGTGCAAGTTGGGAACACATTTAAATGATTCAAACGCAATCCAAGCTCGATGTTGCTGACAACACGGGTGCCAAGTCCGTGATGTGCATCAAGGTTCTGGGCGGCTCCAAGCGCCGGTACGCCAGCGTTGGTGACGTCATCAAGGTGAGCATCAAAGAAGCCGCTCCACGTGGCCGCGTCAAAAAAGGCGAGGTTTACAGTGCTGTGGTCGTTCGCACCGCCAAGGGCATCCGCCGCGGTGACGGCTCCCTTGTCAAATTCGACGGCAACGCGGCAGTGTTGCTTAACGCCAAGCTGGAGCCTATCGGCACCCGCATCTTCGGACCAGTGACGCGCGAGCTGCGCACTGAAAAGTTCATGAAGATCGTGTCCCTGGCTCCTGAAGTTCTGTAAGGACTCGCCATGAACAAAATCCGTAAAGGCGACGAGATCATCGTGATCGCTGGTCGCGACAAAGGCAAGCGCGGCAAGATTTCGCTGCGCAAAGATGACAGTTATGTGCTGGTGGATGGGATCAACCTGGTGAAAAAACACGCCAAGCCCAACCCCCTCAAGGGCACCACCGGCGGCATCGTCGAAAAAAGCATGCCGATTCACCAGTCGAACGTGGCAATCTTCAATGCCGCTACCGGCAAGGCGGATCGCGTTGGCATCAAGCTCCTGGCAGACGGCAAAAAAGTGCGCGTCTTCAAATCCAGTGGCGAAGAAATCAAGGTTGCATAACATGGCAAAGACCGCACCTGTACAAGCCGCTTCGCRGGCTCGCCTGCAAGCTCAGTACCGCGAAAAAATCGCCCCCGGCCTGATTGAGAAATTCGGCTACACCTCGCCCATGCAGGTTCCCCGTATCACCAAGATCACGCTCAATATGGGTGTGAGCGAGGCTGTTGCTGACAAGAAGGTTATGGACAACGCCGTCGGCGACATGACCAAGATTGCCGGCCAGAAGCCTGTCGTGACCAAGGCCAAGAAGGCTATCGCCGGTTTCAAGATCCGCGAAGACCTGCCTATCGGCTGTATGGTGACCCTGCGCGGCGTGAAGATGTATGAGTTCCTCGATCGTTTCGTTACCGTGGCCCTGCCCCGTGTTCGTGACTTCCGGGGTATTTCCGGCCGGGCCTTCGATGGCCGCGGAAACTACAACATCGGCGTGAAAGAGCAGATTATTTTCCCTGAGATCGAGTACGACAAGGTTGACGCCTTGCGCGGCCTGAATATCAGCATCACCACAACGGCAAAGACCGATGAAGAGTGCAAGGCACTCCTCACCGCCTTCCGTTTTCCGTTCAAGAACTGAGGCGGGACATGGCAAAACAAGCTTTACTGCAACGTGAACTGAAGCGCGAGAAACTCGCGGCCAAGTTTGCAAAAAAATACGCTGAACTCAAGGCGACGTCCAACGACGCCAAGCGTTCTGACGAAGAGCGTCAGCTGGCTCGCCTCGAGCTGCAGAAACTGCCCCGCAATGCGAACCCGACCCGCCAGCGCAACCGCTGCGCGATCACGGGCCGCCCACGCGGTACTTTCCGTCAATTCGGTCTGGCTCGCGCCAAGATCCGTGAGTTGGCTTTTGCTGGTGATATCCCTGGTATCACCAAGGCAAGCTGGTAAGCATAGGAGAACCACAAAATGAGCATGAGTGATCCTATCGCCGACATGTTGACCCGCATCCGCAATGCACAGATGGTTGAAAAAGCCGTCGTGCTGGTGCCGTCGTCAAAAGTCAAAGTTGCCATCGCGCAGGTATTGAAGGATGAGGGCTACATTGATGGCTTCTCCGTCAAGACCGACGAAGGCAAGTCCCAGCTGGAAATCGCCCTGAAGTATTACGCAGGCAAGCCCGTGATTGAGCGCATTGAGCGCGTCAGCCGCCCCGGCCTTCGTGTGTACAAAGGCCATGGTGCCATCCCCCAGGTCATGAACGGCCTTGGTGTGGCAATTGTCACGACACCGCAAGGTGTCATGACGGATCGTAAAGCCCGCGCTACCGGTATCGGTGGTGAAGTGCTTTGCTACGTGGCCTAACGGCGGCATTGAGGAGAAACTGAAATGTCTCGTGTAGGAAAAATGCCGGTCGCCGTACCCCAGGGTGTGGATGTGGCAATGAAAGACGACCAGATTAATGTCAAGGGTGCCCTCGGTACCCTGGCGCTGGCGCAAAACGCGCTTGTCACCATCAAAAATGATGCGGGCAAGCTGACTTTTGTGCCTGCCAACGATTCGCGTGAAGCCAATGCCATGAGCGGCACGATGCGCCAGCTCGTGAACAACATGGTGACCGGCGTGACCAAGGGCTTCGAAAAGAAGCTCAGCCTGATCGGTGTGGGCTACAAGGCCCAGGCTCAAGGCGCCAAGCTGAATCTGACCGTGGGGTATTCGCACCCCGTGATCATGGACATGCCTGCTGGCATCACCGTTGCAACCCCGACCCCCACAGAAGTGGTAATCAAGGGTTCCGACCGCCAGCGTGTCGGCCAGATCGCCGCTGAAGTTCGTGCTGTTCGTCCTCCCGAGCCTTACAAGGGCAAGGGCATCCGCTATGTGGATGAGAAGATCACGATCAAAGAAACCAAGAAGAAATAAGGAGCTGCATCATGTTGACCAAAAAAGAGCAGCGCCTTCGTCGTTCACGCCAGACCCGCATTCGCATTGCCACGCAAGGTGTTGCCCGTCTTACCGTGAATCGTACCAATCTGCACATTTATGCCAGCGTTATTTCTGGCGACGGCACCAAGGTCCTGGCCGCTGCTTCCACCGCAGAAGTGGAAGTTCGCAAGGAAATCGGCGCTTCGGGTAAGGGTGGAAACGTTGCTGCTGCGCAAGCCATTGGCAAGCGCATTGCCGAAAAGGCAAAAGCAGCAGGTGTAGAAAAAGTGGCGTTTGATCGCGCCGGTTTTGCGTACCACGGCCGCGTCAAAGCGCTGGCTGAGGCTGCTCGCGAAGCTGGTTTGCAGTTCTAAGCAGACTGGAATTAAGTATGGCTAAGTTTCAAGCAAAACAGCAAAACGACGCTCCAGACGATGGTCTGAAGGAAAAAATGATCGCGGTTAACCGCGTGACCAAAGTCGTGAAGGGCGGCCGCATTCTCGGTTTCGCCGCACTCACGGTGGTTGGTGACGGTGACGGCCGCGTTGGCATGGGCAAGGGCAAGTCGAAAGAAGTGCCGGCAGCTGTGCAAAAGGCCATGGAAGAAGCGCGCCGCAACATGACCAAGGTCTCGTTGAAGAACGGTACGATTCACCACAATGTGTTCGGCCACCACGGTGCAGCCAGCGTGATGATGGCGCCGGCTCCCAAGGGTACCGGCATCATTGCGGGCGGCCCAATGCGCGCCGTTTTCGAAGTCATGGGCATTACCGATATCGTGGCGAAGAGCCATGGTTCGAGCAACCCGTACAACATGGTGCGCGCCACCATGGATGCACTGAACAATTCCACGACCGCTTCTGAAATTGCGGCCAAGCGTGGCAAATCGGTCGAAGAGATCTTCGGCTAAGGCGGCATTGAAATGACCAAAGAAACCAAAGTCAAAGTCCAGCTGGTTCGCAGCCCGATTGGCACCAAGGAATCGCATCGCGCCACCGTGCGCGGTCTGGGCCTTCGTGGCGTCAACAGCGTGAGCGAGCTGCAGGACACGCCCGCAGTGCGCGGCATGATCAACAAGATCGCGTACCTGGTCAAGATTGTCTGAGCTCCGGCTCGATAGGAATTCAAAATGGAATTGAACGGAATCAAGCCTGGCCAAGGCGCCAAACATGCCAAGCGCCGTGTCGGTCGCGGCATCGGCTCCGGCCTTGGCAAAACTGCCGGTCGTGGTCACAAGGGTCAGAAATCGCGCTCAGGCGGCTACCACAAGGTTGGCTTCGAGGGTGGTCAGATGCCCATGCAGCGTCGCTTGCCCAAGCGCGGCTTCAAGTCGCACCTGCTCAAATTCAACGCTGAAGTTACGTTGGCTGCTCTTGAGCAGTTGGGCCTGGCTGAAGTCGACCTGTTGGCACTGAAGACCGCTGGTCTCGTGGGCCAGCTCGCCAAGAATGTCAAGATCGTGAAGACCGGTGAATTGACCAAGGCTGTGAAGCTGAATGGTATCGGTGCAACGGCAGGCGCGAAATCGGCTATCGAGGCAGCCGGCGGCTCGATCGCCTAATTACTGAACGTAACTGACAGGATCCATCAGTGGCAACCAGCTCGGCTCAAATTGCAAAAACCGGCAAGTACGGTGACTTGCGCAATCGGCTCGTCTTTTTGCTGCTGGCCCTGGTGGTGTACCGCATTGGTGCGCACATCCCGGTGCCGGGAATTGATCCTGGCCAGTTGAAGGAGCTTTTCAAGGGCCAGCAAGGTGGCATATTGAACCTGTTCAATATGTTTTCCGGCGGTGCCTTGTCGCGATTCACGGTGTTTGCCTTGGGCATCATGCCGTACATCTCGGCCTCTATCATCATGCAACTGCTCACCTACGTTGTTCCGACGTTCGAGCAGATGAAAAAAGAAGGCGAAAGCGGCCGGCGCAAGATTACGCAGTACACGCGCTACGGCACGTTGGCTTTGGCGTTGTTCCAGTCCATGGGCATTGCCGTGGCGCTGGAAAGCTCGCCAGGTTTGGTGCTGGCACCCGGCTTTGGCTTCCGCATGACGGCAGTGTTCAGCCTGACGGCCGGCACGATGTTCCTCATGTGGCTGGGTGAGCAGATTACCGAGCGGGGTTTGGGTAACGGCATTTCGATTCTGATTTTTGCCGGTATTGCGGCCGGTTTGCCGAATGCCATGGGCGGTTTGCTTGAGCTGGTTCGCACTGGTGCCATGAGTATTCTGGTGGCCATCGTGATCGTCGCGGTGGTCGTGCTGGTGACGTATTTCGTCGTGTTTGTCGAGCGTGGACAGCGCAAGATTCTTGTGAATTATGCGCGGCGACAGGTCGGTAACAAGGTTTACGGTGGACAGTCGTCGCACTTGCCGCTGAAATTGAACATGGCGGGTGTGATCCCCCCGATTTTCGCCTCGTCGATCATTTTGCTGCCCGCCACGGTTGTGGGCTGGTTTAGCGCCGGTGAAAGCATGCGTTGGCTCAAGGACATCGCCAGCACGTTGACTCCAGGGCAGCCAATTTATGTGATGCTGTATGCCAGCGCGATTGTGTTTTTCTGCTTCTTCTATACGGCGCTGGTATTCAACAGCCGTGAGACGGCGGACAACCTGAAAAAGAGCGGTGCGTTCATTCCCGGTATTCGGCCGGGTGATCAGACGGCCCGCTACATTGACAAAATCCTGGTGCGTCTGACGCTGGCAGGTGCGGTTTACATCACATTCGTGTGTCTGTTGCCGGAGTTCCTGATTTTGAAATACAACGTGCCGTTTTATTTTGGCGGTACGTCGTTGATGATTATTGTCGTGGTGACCATGGATTTCATGGCCCAGGTACAGAACTACATGATGTCGCAACAGTATGAGTCGTTGCTTAAAAAGGCGAACTTCAAGACGTCACTGGGCGGTTAACTGGGTGTTTGATGGGATATGTCTAAAGATGATGTGATCCAGATGCAAGGCGAGGTTGTAGAAAACCTCCCCAATGCGACTTTCAGGGTGAAGCTTGAAAATGGACATGTTGTACTGGGGCATATCTCCGGGAAAATGCGTATGCACTACATCCGCATTCTCCCTGGCGACAAAGTGACGGTTGAGTTAACGCCTTACGATTTATCGCGTGCACGAATTGTTTTCCGTGCCAAGTAGGCACAGATTGAAAGTTTAGGAGAATAGAAATGAGAGTTTCAGCTTCGGTCAAGAAAATTTGCCGCAACTGCAAAGTTATCCGTCGCAAGGGCGTTGTCCGTGTGATTTGCACAGACCCACGCCATAAACAGCGTCAAGGCTGATTTCAAGAGTTTTAGAGGACGAACATGGCTCGTATCGCTGGTATCAATATTCCGCCGCAGCAACATGCTGAAATCGGCTTGACTGCTATTTTTGGCATCGGTCGCACGCGCGCTCGCAAAATTTGCGAAGCATGTGACATCGCCTACGCCAAAAAGGTCAAAGACCTGACCGATGGCGACCTGGAAAAAATCCGTGAGCAGATCGCCCTGTTCACCATCGAAGGTGACTTGCGTCGTGAAACCACGATGAACATCAAGCGCCTGATGGACATCGGTTGCTACCGTGGTTTCCGCCACCGTCGCGGTCTGCCCATGCGTGGCCAGCGCACCCGGACCAATGCCCGTACCCGCAAGGGCCCGCGCAAGGCCGCTGCAGCTTTGAAGAAATAATTGAGAGGTCGTCATGGCAAAATCACCAAGCAATAACGCCGCACAACGCGTTCGCAAGAAGGTTCGCAAGAACGTGGCCGATGGCATCGCCCACGTCCACGCTTCTTTCAACAACACGATCATCACCATCACGGATCGCCAGGGCAACGCTTTGTCCTGGGCCTCCTCCGGTGGTCAGGGTTTCAAAGGTTCGCGCAAATCCACCCCCTTCGCAGCGCAGGTCGCTTCCGAAGTGGCTGGTCGTGCCGCTATTGAGCAAGGCATCAAGAATCTTGACGTCGAAATCAAGGGCCCGGGTCCAGGTCGTGAATCATCCGTTCGCGCTTTGGGCGCACTTGGCATCCGGATTAATTCCATTGCCGACGTGACTCCAGTTCCGCATAACGGCTGCCGCCCGCAAAAACGCCGCCGCATCTAATTTCCCGTGCCCAGGCATCCGACGGGTTGTTTCAGCTCGTCAGATACCAGGCATTTTCACCAAGCCCACCGCCGCAGGTTACGACCTCCGGCTCCTGCAATTTATTGCAGCAGATGACAAAAGGACACTCAAGTGGCACGTTACCTAGGCCCCAAGGCCAAACTATCCCGCCGTGAAGGCACCGACCTTTTCCTGAAGAGCGCACGTCGCGCCATCAGCGACAAGGCCAAATTTGACTCCAAACCAGGTCAGCACGGCCGTACCTCTGGTACCCGTACCTCCGACTTCGGCTTGCAATTGCGCGAGAAGCAAAAAGTCAAGCGCATGTATGGCGTGCTCGAGAAGCAGTTCCGCCGTTATTTCGAAGAAGCTGATCGTCGCAAGGGCAACACCGGCGCCAATCTGCTGTTCATTCTTGAGTCTCGTCTGGATAACGTTGTGTATCGCATGGGCTTCGGTTCGACCCGTGCTGAAGCGCGCCAGCTGGTTTCGCACAAGGCCATCACGGTCAACGGTGGATCTGTCAACATTCCTTCGTACATGGTCAAGGCCGGTGACATCATTGCCGTGCGCGACAAGTCGAAGAAGCAGACCCGCATCACCGAAGCCCTGGAGCTTGCAAAACAGGTCGGCCTGCCCGCCTGGGTTGATGTGAACGCCGACAAGGGCGAAGGTACCTTCAAGAAGGTTCCTGACCGCGACGAGTTTGCTGCCGACGTCAACGAATCGTTGATCGTCGAGTTGTACTCACGCTAATTTTTCGTTCCTGCGATACGGGGCACCGTATCGCCAGGGTGTGCTTCGCCGGCCTTATCGGTGTAACGAACCGAGGGTATTGAGAGGAAGACTGCATGCAGACCAATTTGTTGAAACCAAAAACCATTAATGTTGAGCAGCTTGGCGCCAACCGCGCCAAGGTGACTCTGGAGCCGTTTGAGCGTGGCTACGGCCATACGCTGGGCAATGCGCTGCGTCGCGTACTGTTGTCTTCCATGGTCGGTCACGCCGCCACAGAAGTCACCATCGCGGGTGTCCTGCACGAGTATTCGTCGATTGACGGTGTGCAGGAAGATGTCGTCAACATCCTGTTGAACCTCAAGGGCGTGGTGTTCAAGCTCCACAATCGCGATGAAGTCACGCTGAGCCTGCGTAAAGATGGCGAAGGTCCTGTCACCGCCGCTGACATCCAGACGCCGCATGACGTGGAAATCATCAACCCTGAGCACGTCATCGTCAATCTGTCGCACGGCGGCAAGATCGACATGCAGATCAAGGTGGAAAACGGCCGCGGCTATGTGCCAGGCAATCAGCGCCGCTATGGTGATGAATCGCCAAAATCCATCGGCCGTATCGTGCTGGACGCATCGTTTTCGCCCGTCAAGCGGGTGAGCTACATCGTCGAAAGCGCCCGTGTTGAGCAGCGTACCGACCTCGACAAGCTCGTACTGGAAATCGAAACCAACGGTGCGGTGACGGCTGAAGATGCTGTACGTGCCTCGGCCAAGATCCTGGTTGAGCAGCTGGCCGTGTTCGCACAGCTCGAAGGCAACGAACTGGCCGCATTTGATGCGCCGGTTCAGCGCAGCTCGCAGCAGTTCGATCCGATTCTGCTGCGCCCTGTCGACGAGCTCGAACTCACCGTGCGCTCGGCGAACTGCCTCAAAGCGGAAAACATCTATTACATCGGCGATCTGATTCAGCGTACTGAAAACGAGCTGCTGAAGACGCCGAACCTGGGCCGTAAATCGCTCAACGAAATCAAGGAAGTGCTTGCTTCACGCGGCCTGACCCTTGGCATGCGCCTGGAAAGCTGGCCACCCGCCGGCCTCGACAAGCGTTAATTTGAACCATAAGGTCCCGCCTGAAAGGGGATCTCGCACGGGCAGTACCTGATACGGCTGCCTGGATTTTAAAAAAGGAAACACCATGCGCCACGGACACGGACTACGTAAACTCAACCGCACCAGCGAGCACCGCCTCGCCATGCTGCGCAACATGATGAACTCGCTGCTGCAGCACGAAGTCATCAAGACCACTCTGCCCAAGGCCAAGGAATTGCGCCGCGTGGTCGAACCCATGATTACCCTCGGCAAAGAGCCTACCTTGGCCAACAAGCGCCTCGCGTTCGATCGCCTGCGTGATCGCGACATGGTGGTCAAGCTGTTCGCTGAGATCGGCCCACGCTACAAGGCACGCCCTGGTGGTTACACCCGCATTTTGAAGATGGGTTTCCGCGTTGGCGATAACGCGCCCATGGCATTGGTTGAACTGGTCGACCGCCCTGAGGTGTCGGAAGACACTACAGCTGACACGGCCAAGGCAGAGTAAGCTACAATACAGATATACCGCGCGGTGGAGCAGCCTGGTAGCTCGTTGGGCTCATAACCCAAAGGTCGTAAGTTCAAATCTTGCCCGCGCAACCAACACGTTAGCCTTTCAAGGCCAACAGCAAAACGCCTGCATCAAGCAGGCGTTTTGCTTTCCGGCTCATATTTACTTATGTGTATGGCTTAATCATCACCGCCAGCGATGTCGCCAGCAATCATGCACATCGCCTGCAGCCGACATGTAAGCTGCTGTTCATGCTGCGAACTCATGCGGCTCAGTCCGGCACCACAGCCGTTACCTCGATTTCAACCTGCGCACGGTCTTCAACCAGCGCCGCGACCTCCACACATGTCATGGCTGGAAAATTCTTTCCCATGACTTCGCGGTAGACTGTGCCGAGCTCCTTGAGCCGGGCCGCGTACTCGACACGGTCCACCACATACCAGGTCATGCGAACCATATGTTCAGGGCCTGCTCCACCGGCCTGAAGTACGGCCAGGATGTTCAGCAGTGCCTGGCGCGTTTGCGCAATGAAGTCGTCGCTTTCGAATTGCTGCTGCGCATTCCAGCCGATCTGGCCGCCCACAAACAGCAGGGCGCCGCGTGCAAGGATGCCGTTGGCATAGCCCTTGGGATCCGCCCATCCAGGCGGTTGCAGTTTCTTGATCATGTGTCTCCTGGGGATGTTTTTAAATAAGGTAGAAGGGCGTTGCGCATCGCCTCGGGGAACGGCAGGGCCTTGCCATGGGGGATTTCTGAAAAGACCACAACGCCATGTGCTTTCAGTTTGATGGCTCCCGCTGCGCCCGGCGAGGACGGGCTGCCCTGGATTTCGTATTGCATGCCCATGCTCGCATTGCCAAGGCGGGTTAGTTCCAACGTAATGCCCAGTGAATCGCCATGGCGGCACATGCCAAGAAATTCGACCTTTAGATCCACGATCGGTACCCCCGTGCCGCCGGCAATCAGCACATGCTCCGCAAAGCCGACATGCGCCAGAAAGTCTTCCTGCACCTCATGCAGCAGGTATAAAAGCTGAGGGTAAAAAACAATACCGGCCGGATCGCAATGATGAAACCTGACGAGCTTCTGCGCAGTGAACTTCATGATTCACGCAACTTGAATCGCTGCAGTTTTCCGGTCTCAGTGCGTGGCAGCCTTGTTACGAACTCGATCTGACGAGGGTATTTGAAAGGCGCGAGCATCGCCTTGACGTGATCTTGCAGGGTTTTGGCCGTCACTCCGTCCGCGGCCTGCCCAGGTTTGAGCACAACAAACGCCTTCACGATCATCCCGCGTTCGTCGTCGGGCAGGCCGACCACGCCGCATTCAGCCACTGCGGGGTGCTTGAGCAGGGCGTCCTCCACTTCCGGACCGGCTACGTTGTAGCCGGCGGTAATGATCATGTCATCGGCACGCGCCTGGTAAAAGAAGTAGCCGTCAGCGTCCTGCATAAAGGCATCACCCGGATAGTTCCAGCCCCCCTTTACATAATTTGCCTGGCGTGCGTCGTCAAGGTAGCGGCAGCCCGTAGGGCCCACTACAGCCAGTTTTCCCACGGTACCCCGAGGGACCTCTTGGCCGGCGTCGTCTACCACCTTCGCGGTGTAGCCCGGTACTACCTTCCCGATCGCACCGCGCCTGACATCCGATCCGGCTGCCGAGATAAAAATATGGAACATCTCGGTGGCGCCGATGCCGTCAATCATCTCGATACCGGTTGCCTCCTTCCACAGCTGCCTTGTGGCATCAGGCAGGCTTTCTCCGGCGCTCACGCACAACCGCAAGCCAGGCACACCGTGTTGTTTGGCAAAGGCCGCCATCTGCCGGTAAAACGTGGGTGCGGTGTAGCAGATGGTCGCACCCACCTGTTTGATCAGCTTGACCATGGCCTCCGGCGTGTAGGCTATGGAAGGGTAATAGACCGAGGCACCGGCCCACATCGGAAAAATCAGCATGCCGCCCAGGCCGAAAGTGAAGGCCAACGGCGGTGAGCCGATCACAATGTCGTCCGGCCTGGCCTTGAGCACGTGGCGTGGCCAGGCTTCGCAAGCTGCAAGTACGTCCCGGTGCGTGTGCACTGCAGCCTTGGGCTTGCCTGTGGTGCCCGAGGTGAAGGCCATCAGGGCGATGTCATCGGCGGCCACCGGGCAGGGTGTGAACTTGCCGTCCTTCTGCGCCGACAGCACCGCGAGCGAGCCCGGCGCGTCCATCAGGTTAAAGGGCACGATGGTGGGCAGCGTATTGCTTTGCGCCTGTGCCACCTGCAACTCCTCCAGCAGGCAGGCGTCACACAAGGCCAGCGCGGGCCTGGCTTTCTCGATGATCTCGCCCAGCTCCTTGGCGCGTAGCAGCGGCATGGTGGCCACAGCTACCAGCCCGGCCTGCACGACGCCCAGCCAGGCCAGCGCCATGCCGATGGAGTTGCCGCCGCGCAGCAGCACCCGGTTGCCTGGCTTCAGGCTGAAGTCTTCCGTCAGCACCTGCGCGATGCGGTTCACGCGATCCAGCGCCTCGGCATAACTCAGAGTGATCGTGTCGGAGCGCAGCAGCGGTTTGTCGCCATGCCCCTCCCTAAAAGCCTTGTGAAACAGGCTCTGTACAAGGTTGGCGCGCGGCGGAATGCACAGCTCGGGCAGTGAATACACCATACGTGGCAGCTGCTCAGGCGGCGGAAGCCGGTCGTGCACAAAGCGATCCTGCTGCGCGGAGGACGCCGCGGGAGCCGTTTCGGTGAACGGGAGATCGGGGTCGGAGACAGAGGTGCTCATGATTGCAGTACGGCCTTTCCGATGATGAGTTGCTGCACTTCGGTCGCGCCTTCGTAAATACGCAACGAGCGTATGTCGCGGTACAGGCTTTCCACCTTGGTTCCCACTTTCACGCCAAGTCCCCCGTGCATCTGAAGCGCCATGTCAATGACCCTCTGGGCGTTCTCGGTAGCCGCCATCTTGGCCATGGCCGCCTCGGCGGTGACACGCGCGCCGCTGCCCAGGCGTTCGCTCTCGTCGCGCATCCAGGCGGCTCGGTAGGTCAGCAGCGCGGCGGCATCGATCAACGACGCCATCTCGCCGAGCTTGGCCTGCGTGAGCTGGAAGTCGGCCAGCGTCTGGCCAAACATCTTTCGCTCTTTGGAGAAGCGGACCGCCTCGGCCAGCGCGCGGCGCGCCATGCCCAGCGCGGCAGCGGCCACGGAGGCGCGGAAAATGTCCAGCGTCTGCATCGCCAGCTTGAATCCGCCGTGCAGCGCGCCCAGCTGCGCTTCCCGCGGTAGTTTGCAGTGGCTGAATTTCAGTGTGGCCAGCGGGTGCGGCGCCATGACGGCGATGTGTTCGCTGCTGTCCAGGCCTTTGCTCTCCGCGTCGACGATGAAAGCCGTGATGCCGCGCGTGCCGGCCTGCGGATCCGTCTTGGCGAAGGTCACGTAGAAATCTGCGATGTCGCCATTGCTGATCCATGTCTTGCTGCCGTTCAAGGTCCAGCCGTCACCCGTATCTGTGGCGGAAGTCGCCATGGCGCCGGCGTCCGATCCCGCATCCGGCTCACTCAGGGCAAAGGCCGCGATCTTTTTACCGCTGGCCACCCCTGGCAGGTACGCCACCTGCTGCGCCGGTGTGCCCGCCAGGGTGATGGCTCCGCTACCCAGCCCCTGCATCGCAAACGCGAAATCTGCCAGCGGCGAATGAAAAGCCAGCGTCTCCCGCAGAATGACCAATGCGCGCGAGTCCAGCTTTTCGAGCGTGCCGCCCAAGGCACCGTCTTTGCCTGCCGGCACGCAGTAACGCAACCAGCCGTGGGCGCCAAGCAGTGCGACCCACTCCTTGCAGGCCCGGCGGTCGTCGCTTTCGTCGACGTGCTGCTGCGGCGTCCAGTCGGCCAGGCGCTGGCCCAGCTCACGGTGAACCTCGTCAAAAAAAGGCAGCGCCAGATGGGCGGTAGTCGATCTCATGCGTAAACATCCTTCCTTGCAGGTGAGGTAGCCGCCCCGGTCAATCGCCGCGGAACACCGGTTTTTGCCGAGCCGAAAAAGCCTCGTAAGCGCGTGTGAAATCTTGCGTCTGCATGCAGATGGCCTGGGCCTGCGCCTCGGCCTCTATGGCCTGGTCCAGCGTCATGGCCCATTCCTGGTGAAGCATGGTCTTGGTCATGCCGTGTGCAAAGGTCGGGCCGTCGGCCAGCTCCTGCGCCAGCTTTTGCGCCTGTGCCAGCACATCCTGCGGCTCGTGCAGTGCGTTGAAGAAACCCCACTGCAGGCCTTCCTGTGCGCTCATGGCCCTGCCGGTGAAGAGCAACTCCGACGCGCGCCCCTGGCCGATCAGGCGCGGCAGCAACGCGCAGGCGCCCATGTCGGCGCCGGCCAGCCCCACGCGGGTGAAAAGGAAGGCCGTCTTGGCCTGGGCCGTGCCCAGCCGCATGTCGGCCGCCAGCGCCATCATGGCACCGGCCCCTGCACAAATGCCGTCAATGGCCGCGATGATGGGTTGTGGGCAAAGGCGCATGGCCTTGATCAGGTCGCCTGTCATGCGGGTGAACTCGAGGAGTTCGGGCATGGTCATTTTTGTCAGCGGACCGATGATTTCGTGGACGTCACCGCCCGAGCAGAAATTGCCGCCCGCCCCGGTAATGACCACGGCCTTCACGTCCGTGGCCGTATTCAAAGTGCGAAACAGGTCGCGCAGCTCGGCGTAGGAGTCAAACGTCAGCGGATTCTTGCGTTCAGGCCGGTTCAGCGTCAACGTCGCGACGCCGGCGTCGAAGGAATAGGCGAAATGTTCCGCCTGGTGATGGGCAAGCGCGTCAAACTGCGCATGCATGGGATTGGCCAGGCCGATGTAGTGCTTCATGTTGTTTCCAGTTTGCTGTCAGCCAGCAGTGCGTTGTGGTGTTGCTTGACCTTGCCCAGCAGCTTGTGCAGCGATTCGACCTCGCGCGGGGACAAAGCTTCAAAGGCGGCGACGATCYAGGCTTCATGTTGGTTCGCCATTTCGTCAAACAGCTTGCGACCGCGTGCCGTCAGGCGAACCCTGTAGGCGCGGCGGTCGCCCTCGACATCCACGCGCTCCACCAAGCCTTCGGCCACCAGCTGGTCGGTAATGCCGGTCACGTTTCCGCCAGTCACCATCATGCGGCGCGACAGCTCGTTCATCTTCAGCCCTTCCGGACTGCGTTCAAGTTGCGCCATCAGGTCAAAGCGCGGCAGGGTGGTGTCGAACTGCTCGCGCAACTGCGTGCGCACCTGCTTTTCGACCAGCTGCGTGCAGGTCAGCATGCGCAGCCAGAGCCGCAGGGCCTCGGGGTGTTCGCTGTGGCCTCTTGCTTCCATATCCATGGTGTGCTCCTGGTGGTCTCAATTGGTGCTATCTATTTGATAGCTGCTTGCGCACGTTCTTCCTGGGCTGCAAGCTCTTTTTGCTTCGAAAGTTCACGGTAAAGCTGGTCGCGGCCGCTCAGGTAGGGTTTGGGCCAATCCACATGCCGGCTTTGCAGCCTGGCGGCCTCGTGCAGCGTCCAGGCCGGGTCAGCCAGGTGCGGGCGGGCAATCGCGCATAGGTCCGCGCGCCCTGCGGCGATGATGCTGTTGACATGATCAACTTCCGAGATTGCACCGACGGCAATGGTCTGGATGCCCACCTCGTTGCGGATGCGGTCGGCAAACGGCGTCTGATACATGCGGCCGTAAACCGGCTTGGCCGCTCGCGTCGTCTGGCCCGACGACACGTCGATGAAGTCGCAGCCTGCAGCCTTGAACATGCGCGCAATCGCAACGGCGTCGTCGGCCGTGTTGCCGCCTGGCGCCCAGTCGTGCGCCGAGATCCGCACGCTCATAGGCAGATGGGCGGGCCAGACTTCGCGCATGGCAGTAAATACCTCGAGCGGAAAGCGGCAGCGGTTTTCCAGGCTGCCGCCGTAGTCGTCCGTGCGCTGGTTGGTCAGCGGCGTGATAAAGCTTGAGAGCAGGTAGCCATGGGCACAGTGCAACTCCAGCCAGTCAAAACCAGCTTCGGCCGCGTAGCGGGCGGACTGCACGAACTCGGCCTTGACGCGGTCCATGTCGGCGCGCGTCATGGCTTTCGGTGTCTGGTTGGTCGGGCCGTAAGCCACCGCGCTGGCCGCCAGCAGCGGCCAATTGCCGGTTGCGAGCGGCTCGTCAGGTTGTTCCCAGCCGACCTGCGTAGAGCCTTTGGGGCCGCTGTGACCCAGCTGCATGCCGATCTTGGCGCCGGCGCCCGAGACGTGCACAAAATCCACAATGCGTTTGAAGGCCTTGGCCTGCGTCTCGTTCCAAAGACCCGGGCAGCCGGGCGTGATGCGACCCTCTGCACACGGCGCGGTCATCTCGACAAATACCAGCGCAGCGCCGCCCAGTGCGCGCGCGCCCAGGTGCACCAGGTGAAAGTCTTGCGGAACGCCGTCAACCGCGCTGTATGTGGCCATGGGTGAGACGACGATGCGGTTCTTCAGTGAAAGCTCGCGCACCTTGAGCGGCAGCAGCATGGGCGGGGGCGCGGGCTTGTTGTCGGCCTGGCGCGCCAGCCACTGCTCATAGCCCTGCAGCCACGCGGCATCGCGTACGCGCAGGTTCTCATGGCTGATGCGTTGCGAGCGCGTGAGCAGCGAGTAAAAGAACTGCTCGGCTTCCATGCCGCTGTAGCGGTCCACGTTCTCAAACCATTCGGTTGAGTTGCGCGCTGCATTCTGTATCTTCAACACCTCCACCGAGCGAAGGGCTTCATAGGTTTCGAGCGCCGCAGCGGCATCACCGTGCTGCGCAAAACAGTTGGCCAATTCAATCGCGTCTTCCAGCGCCAGCTTGGTCCCGCTGCCGATCGAGAAATGCGCCGTGTGCGCTGCATCGCCCATCAGCACGATCGGCACCCGTTTGCCGTTGATGGAAGCCTCGTGAACCCACCGCTCGCACACCACGCGCGGAAAGCGAATCCAGATCGCCGAGCCGCGCACGTGCGTGGCGTTGTTCATCAGCGCATTGCCGTCCAGGTATTTGGCAAACAGGCGCTCACAGAATGCGATGCCCTCCTCCTGGCTCATCTGGTCCAGTCCGTGGGCCTTCCAGACGGCTTCGGGCGTCTCGACGATGAAAGTCGAAGTGTTCTCGTCAAACTTGTAGGCGTGTGCGGCAAACCAGCCGTGTTCGGTCTGCTCAAACGCGAAGGTGAAGGCATCAAAGGTTTTATGCGTTCCCAGCCAGACAAAGCGGCAGGCGCGCAACTCCACGTCGGGCTTGAAGGTTTCCGCATAGCGGTTGCGGATGCGGCTGTTCAGGCCGTCGCTGGCAATCACCACGTCGGCGTTGTACTGCGCAGCAATCGCCTGGTCGTCCTGCACATCGGTTTCAAAGACCAGGTCAACATCCAGCGCGATACAGCGCTCCTGCAGGATATTGAGCAGGCGCTTGCGGCCAATGCCACAAAACCCGTGGCCGCCCGAACGCACGGAGCGGCCCTTGAAGAACACTTCCACGTCATCCCAGTGGTTGAACGCATCGCCGATCAGCTGCGCGCTCACTGGGTCGGCCACGCGCAGGTTGCCCAGCGTCTGGTCGGACAGCACCACACCCCAGCCGAAGGTGTCAAAAGGCCGGTTGCGCTCAACCACCGTCACCTGGTGGGCCGGGTTCTGCAGCTTCATCAGCAGGGCGAAATACAAGCCTGCGGGACCACCGCCCAGGCAAAGAATGTGCATGAATGCGTACTCTCTGGATTAATTCAACCTTAATTGTTTAGGTTTAAAGTAAATCCGTCAAGCGGGTTTTCCGGCGTTTTTCGCAACACCGGGAAACGGGTGTTACCCCGGCCAACACGCCTATTTCAGGGGGCCTGAAAGCCGGCTGCCCGGTAAGTGAGCACCAGCGTGTCCCGAAAACCGCCGCCGGCGCTGCCATCGACCGGCAGGATGGGCGTCGTTTCATGAATGACCCGGGCATCGTCCAGCAGCAGGGCGGTCAGGGGCTCCTGCATGACAAAGCGCACGCCGTGCGGGCCATTGGCATCAAAAACACGGGTTTCGCCGCCTTTGACGCCATGCCGCGCCACCATCATCACCACCACAAAGTCCACGCCGTCACGGTGTGCGCCTTCGGGCGTGGGCCGGCCCACACCGCCTTCGGTGTCAATGCGGAACTGATGCGCTTCAATATGCCAGCGCGTAGCTGGCTGTACTTGCGCAAAAAGCCGCCCCAGCGCGGCCAGCAAATCTGTCCACGCTGCAGCAGTGGACACGGCCGGTTCCACCGGATCAAACCAGCGTTCAAAACCACCGTGCAGGGCGTTGTAGTCGGTTGGTTGCCAGTGCGCGCGGTGTGGGGTCTGCATGAGCGCGCCCGTTGCCAGTTCCTGGATGAAGCAGGCATGGCGGCGTTTGCGGTAGTGCCCGCCGTCCTTCAGGTGTGCATCCGGCGGCAGGCGGTCCCAAGAGGCGGTCAGCGCATTCCAGCCCGGTGCCCAGGCGGCGCCGAGTTCCAGCGTGGCCGTCAGCTCGGCCGGTTTGAGCAGGCTCAGGCCGTCCTGGCTAAGCGCCTGGCGGGCCGACTTGGGGACAGTGGCGATATTGAACATAGGCCGCTATTTTGCTTGAGCCGTGCGGCCGGACCGGGCCCCCAGGAAGTGAAGCCTGCCTACATACACACACTTCAAAACTTTCCATAATGGCTTGTCTATCCAACTTGAGGAGTCACCATGCTTTACAAATTCAAATCAAAAGACGCCGGCGACGTGATCATGCTCGAAGCCAACGGCCGCAAGGTCCTCGAAATCATCGGTAAAGAACCGGCTGCCAAAGGCATCATCCTGCCCGAACAGATGCCGGCGGCCATTGCGGCGCTCAAGGACGCGATTGCCCACGAAGAAGCCCACGACGCCAATGCCGAGGACGGCGTCGTCCCCGGTGACGGTCTGGGCCTGCGCCAGCGCGCCATGCCCTTTATTGACATGCTCCAGCGCAACCTGAAGTCGGGGCATGAGGTGGTCTGGGGCGTCTGACTGCTGCAAGCGCATTCGCCGTCCATAAGAAAAGCCCTGTTAACAGGGCTTTCTTGACCGCTAGGGCTGGTTGATCTGCTCCTGGCGCGCCTAGTCGACCTTGGCCCCCGAGGCCTTCACCACCTGCGCCCATTTCTTGTGTTCGGCATTGATGAAAGCAGTGAATTGCTGGGGCGTATTGCCACTCGGAATGGCACCCTGTGCAAGCAGCTTCTCTTTCATCGCCGGCGTGCCCAGGGCTTTCGCGGCTTCCTGCTGGATGCGATTGACGATGTCTGCCGGTGTGCCCGCCGGTGCCAGCAGGCCGAACCATGAACTGGCATCAAAGCCTTTCATTGCAGGGCCGCCAGCTTGCTCAATGGTGGGAATGTCAGGCAATGCGGCCGAACGCTCCGAGCTGGTCACGGCCAGTGCCTTGAGCTTGCCGGACTTGATGAGCTGCATGGAAGACGGCAGGTTGTCGAACATCACATCCATGTCGCCACCCACCAGCGCCAACAGCGCAGGGCCCGAGCCACTGTAGGGGAAATGGGTCATGTAAGTGCCGCTCATGGTCTTGAACAGTTCTCCCGCCAGGTGAATGGATGTGCCATTGCCGCTGGAGGCCATGTTGAAAGTGCCGGGCTTGGCTTTGGCCGCGCGTATGAAATCCGTGACGTTGTTGATCCCTGCGGCTTTGGCCTTTTCGGCATTCACCACCATCACGTTGGGTACGCCCGCTACCAGCGTGATGGGCGCGAAGTCCTTCTGCGGGTCGTAGGCCATCTTGCTGTACAGCGACTTGTTGATGCCGTGCGTGCCGACGGTTCCCATCAGCAGGGTGTAGCCGTCGGGCGCCGACTTGGCCACCACATCAGCGCCTATATTGCCGCCGGCACCGGCGCGGTTCTCCACCACAAAGGACTGGCCGAATGCCTTGGAGAGCTCTGGCGCCATGGCGCGCGCCAGGATGTCGGTGGTACCTCCAGGTGCGAAGGGCACGACGATTTTGACGGGCCTGGCAGGCCAGCCGGCGCTTTGTGCCCATGCCGAGGGCGAGGCCATGAAGGTTGCGATGGCGGTCAGTGCGGTTGCCAGGAAGGCGCCGTAACGACGGGAAAGAATGGGGTTTTTGTTCAAGGGGGTCTCCAGGGGATGGCGCACGGGCCGGGCGAACCACATGAAGATAGCGTGCAGAGGCTGGCGCTTCAAGGGGGTTAAACCCGGCGGGCATGAAAAAAGCCGCCCGGCGCGAACCGGGCGGCTGGCAGTCAAACGGTCAACGGATCAGTCGGCGAACTTGCCGGCGGCATCGATCACGGGCTTGAGTTTGTTGATTTCCGCGGAGACGAATGCTTTGTGGGCGGCAGGCTCCACACGCTTGTCGGTCACCACCACGGCGCCCAGGCCTTCCTGCTTCTTGATGAAGTCGGGGTCCTTGAGCGCCACCTTCAGGGCGTTGTTGAGCTGGGTCATGACGGCCGCGGGCGTTCCCTTGGGTGCGTACATGCCGTGCCAGATGGTCAGGTCAAAGTTTTTGAGCCCCATTTCCTGCAGCGTCGGGTAGTCCTTGAGCAGCTTGTTGTTCTTCAGCGGCTTGGCGGTGGTCACGGCAAAGGCCTTGACCCGGCCGGCTTCAATCTGGCCCGTGGTGTTGGTGGTCTGGTCGCACATCATGTCGACCTGCCCGCCAACCAGCGCATTCATGGCCGGCGCGGTGCCGCCAAAGGGAATGGTCGTCATCGCGTCTTTGGCATTGATGGCTGCCTGCCACATCAGGCCGCACAAGTGCGATGCCGAACCCAGCCCCGCGTGGGCGATGTTGAGTTTGCCGGCATTGGCGCGAATGTAATTTTCGAAATCGCGGTAGTTGTTGGCCGGCAGTTGTGGTTTGCCAATGATGGTCATCGGCACTTCGTTGATCATCCCCAGGAACTCGAAATCGTCCAGCACCTTGTAGGGCAGCTTGCGGTAGAGGGCCGGCGCCGCCGCCATGCCGATGTGGTGCACCAGCAGCGTGTGGCCGTCGGGTGTTGCGCGGGCGACCTTGGCCGCACCGATGGTGCCGCCGGCACCGTTGACGTTTTCCACCACGAAGTTGGCGCTGCCGCCCATGGCTTTGCGCATGGCTTCAGCCAGATCGCGCGCCACACGGTCGGTCGGGCCGCCGGCCGCGAACGGGACCACAAGAGTGACGGGCTTGGAGCCGGGGAAGGCAGGGGCTTGCGCATACGCAGCAAACATGGCCGTTGCAGCGGCGGCGAGGACTAACAGGCGTTTCATGGGCGTCTCCTTTAATGAACGCGCCAAGTTTACGGTCCCCTTACTGCGCAAACATCGCGGGAACTACGTAAGGGCAAGCCCCCGGTCAGAGTGGCTAGGCGTTCAAGCCAGCAGGGGCCGCGGAACCGGCTTCGCCGGGCCGCAGGCGCAGCGCCCCCTCGGGGGGCAGCGCAGTACGCGAAGCGACAAGCGTGGGGGCTATTTATAGCTCCGGGCGTCCTCAATAACCTTTCCGTCGTTGGGGAGACTTCCCGGCGCCACCAGCTGTACGGTTCCCCGCAGCTTGGTGACATCGCGAATGGCGTCGCCGATACGCTGGTCAAGGCCTTGCTGGGCAGACGCAGTTTCGACCTGAAAGTGCATGCTGTCGTTCGCCATCTCTCCGCTGACCACCAGTCTGGCCTTGATGACTTCCGGAAAGCGCCGGGCAATGTCGGCAACCTGCCCGGGGTGCACAAACATCCCGCGGACTTTGACGGTCTGGTCGGCCCTTCCCATCCAGCCCTTGATGCGCGCATTGGTACGCCCCGTCGGGCAGGTGCCGGGCAGCATTGCCGAAAGGTCGCCTGTGCCGAAGCGAATCAACGGGTAGCCGGGATTCAGCGTCGTGACCACCAGTTCTCCCACTTCACCCTCAGCCACCGGGTCGCCCGTTCCCGGACGAACGATTTCCACGATCACGCCTTCATCCAGAACCAGGCCTTCCCGCGCTTCGGTTTCATAGGCAATCAGGCCCAGGTCGGCCGAGGCATAACACTGGTAAGCGGTAATGCCGCGCTCACCGAGCCAGTCCCGAAGGCTGGGGGGAAACGCCTCGCCTGAAACCAGGGCACGCGTCACGGTCGGCAGTTCCACCTTCATTTCGGCGGCCTTCTCCATGATGATTTTCAGAAAGCTCGGTGTGCCGATGTAGCCGGCCGGCCTGAGTTCCGCCATGGCGTGTACCTGCTGCTCCGTCTGGCCGGTGCCGCCCGGGAAAACAGTGCAACCGAGGGCATGCGCGCCGGTTTCCATCATGGAGCCCGCCGGTACGAAGTGGTAGCTGAAACTGTTGTGAATCAGCTGGCCGGCGCGAAAGCCCGCGGCATACAGGGCCCGGGCCATGCGCCAGTAGTCCTTGCGCTTGCCGCCGGGCTCGTAAATGGTGCCGGGGCTGGCAAAAACATGGGGCATGTGCGCGCCGTAGCGCAAGGCGCTGAAGCCACCAAATGCATTGCCATTGCCTCCGGGCGCGCGTTCGGCCTGCTGGCGTTCAAGCAATTCGTGCTTGCGCGTGACCGGCAATCGCGCCAGTTCCGCGCGCGACGTGATGGCCTGCGCGTCAACGTCTTTCAGGATGGCCGTGAATGCGGGGGCCCGGGTCTTGGCATGGGCAATCTGCTGCGGCAAGGCCATCAGCAGCGCTGCCTCGCGTTCCGAAGGGCTTCGCACTTCCAGTGCGTCGTAGTGTGTTGTCATTCGCGATCTTCCAAATCCTGTCAATACCTCAGTGCGATACGGAGACTTCAAGCCAGCAGGGGCCGCGGAACCGGCTTCGCCGGGCCGCAGGCGCAGCGCCCCCTCGGGGGGCAGCGACCCGCGCAGCGGCGGAGCGTGGGGGCCCTAAGCCAGCCACCGTTTGCGCCGCTTGTAGCTCTTCACATCCTTGAAGCTCTTGCGCTCTCCGCCGCCCACACCGAGATAGAACTCTTTCACGTCTTCGTTGTTGGCCAGTTCGTTCGCCGCGCCGTCCATCACCACGCGGCCGCTTTCCATGATGTAGCCGTAGTCGGCGTACTTGAGCGCCATGTTGGTGTTCTGCTCGGCCAGCAAGAAGGTGACCTGCTCCTTCTGGTTCAGGTCTTTCACGATGTTGAACACTTCCTCGACGATCTGCGGCGCAAGGCCCATGGAAGGCTCGTCCAGCAGCACCATGGAAGGGTTGGCCATGAGCGCGCGGCCGATGGCGCACATCTGCTGCTCGCCACCCGACGTATACGCCGCCTGTGAAGTGCGGCGTGTTTTCAGGCGCGGAAAGTAGTTGTAGACCTTCTCCAGGTTGGCTGCCACCTCGGCCTTGCTGTTGCGCGTGTAGGCGCCGGTCAGCAGGTTTTCCTCGATGGTCAGGTGGGCAAAGCAATGGCGCCCCTCCATCACCTGCACCACGCCGCGCTGCACGAGGTCCGCCGGCGAGAGGTTTTCAATGCGCTCGCCGCGCAGCTCAATGGAGCCCTTGGTCACCTCCCCGCGCTCGCCCTTGAGCAGGTTGGAAATGGCGCGCAGCGTGGTCGTCTTGCCTGCGCCGTTGCCGCCCAGGATGGCCACGATGCGGCCCTGCGGGACCTGCAGCGAGACGCCCTTGAGCACCAGGATCACGTGGTTGTAGATAACCTCGATGCCGTTGACGTTGAGAACGATGTTGGGTGTGTCCATATTTTTTCCTGACCAATTGGAAAGCCTGCGTGCAGGCCTTCCAATTGGCGGCTCGCGAGAGCCGCGCCCCTCCCGCCTGGCGGGAGGGGTTGGGGTGGGGTGCCGTCAGTACCTGGCAAAGCCAGTCTGAGCGCTACGCCGCTCAAGACTGGCAGTCGGCGGGTGTGCGTGCTGTCAGTTTTTTCTCTGTTGCGTATTTGGCAGCGGTGGACTTGACCAGGGGCTTGATCACCTGCTCGTCAGCCTGCAGCCAGTCGGAAGTGAACTTCCACTCCTTGCCGTCCCAAGTGTGGATTCGCGCCCATGCTGAGCCCATGTGGTCGGTGCAGGAGGTGCTGATAGGCCGCATCACGCCGGCAAAACCCAACGCGTCCAGCTTGGCCTGCGTCAGGTTCAGGTTTTCCAGGCCCCAGCGGACTTGCTCGCCGGTCATGATTTTCCCCTTGCCGAAACGGTCTTGGGCGGAGCGCAGGCCTTCCACGCCGAGCATGGCGCTCATGGCGCCGCGCATGTAGAGCACCTGGCCGACTTCTTCCTTGGGGCCCGTGCCCTGGCCCTTGCCGTGCACCAGGGCCATGACATCCTTGACCAGCTTGGAGTTCGGCTCGGCACCGTGCTGCATGGTCACGGCGTTGTAGCCTTTGGCGCCTTCAGCCACGTCTTTCACGTCAGGCTCGGCACCGGCCCACCACACGCCGTACATCTTTTCGCGCGGATAGCCGGTGGCCTGCGCTTCCTTGATGGCCGTGGTGTTCATGATGCCCCAGCCCCACAGCGCCACGTAGTCGGGACGCGATTGGCGGACCTGCAGCCAGGTGGCTTTTTGCTCAACGCCGGGTGCGGTGACAGGCAGCAGTTGCAGCGTAAAGCCGTGCATGGCGGCGCGTTCCTGCATCAGCGGAATCGGCTCCTTGCCGAACGGTGAGTCGTGGTAGACCAGCGCGATGCGCTTGCCCTTGAGCTTGTCGAAGCCGCCTTCCTTCTTGGCAATGGCCTGGAGGATGGCGTCGGCGGCAACCCAGTAGGTGCCGGCAATCGGGAAGTTCCATTTGAAGATGGAGCCGTCGGCGCTTTCGCTGCGGCCATAGCCAACAGTCACCACCGGGATTTTGTCGACGGGAGCTTTCTCGGTGATGGCAAACGTGGCGCCGGTCGACAACGGCTGCACCAGCGTGGCGCCACCGTTTTTGCTCTTCAGGCGCTCATAGCATTCGACGCTGCGTGCGGTGTCATAGCCGGTTTCGCACTCTTCAAACGAAATCTTCACGCCGTTGATGCCGCCGCGCGCGTTGACCAGCTTGAGGTAGTCGACATAGCCGTTGGCCCAGGGTACGCCGTTGGGCGCATAGGGGCCGGTGCGGTAAGACAGCACCGGAAAGAATTGCTCTTTGGCCTGGGCGAATGCGCTGGTCGCCACGAGGGACGAAGCGCCGGTGGCGAGGATTGCCACCGCCAACATCACGTTACGAATCTTCATTGTTGTCTCCTGGAAAAATTTATAAACACCCTGAAAAACTGACACCTCAGTAAACGACCTAACAACGGACACCGCAATGGTGATTTCGAGCAGAAGCTCCATGCCAGCCGGGGCCGCGGAACCGGCTTTGCCGGGCCGCAGGCGCAGCGGCCCCCTTGGGGGGCAGCGCAGTACACGAAGTGACAAGCGTGGGGGCCATATCTTCAGTGGGGGAATGGCCATAGCCGCAATTTCTGTTTTCCAACGGCCCAGAGCTTGGCCAGGCCGTGCGGCTCGACAATCAGGAACCACACGATCAGGCCGCCAAAAATCATCAGCTCCGCGTGCGAGATACCCGCCGTGGAGATCGAAATACCCAGCCAGCCCGCCAGCACCGGCAGCAGCTGGCTCAGCACAATCGGCAGCACCACGATGAAGGCCGCGCCGAAGAAGCTGCCCATGATGGCGCCCATGCCGCCGATGATCACCATGAACAGCAGGCGGAAGGAGTAGTCGACCGAGAAGGCCGCCGGCTCCCAGGCGCCTAGGTAGATAAAGGCCCACAGGCCGCCGGCAATGCCGATGATGAAAGAGCTGACCGCGAAGGCGCTGAGCTTGGCGTACATCGGCCGTATGCCGATCACCGCGGCCGCCACGTCCATGTCGCGAATCGCCATCCACTCACGGCCGATGGCGCTGCGCACCAGGTTTTTGGCCAGCAGGGTGATCACCACCACGATGGCCAGGCAGAACAGGTATTTGCTCAGCGCGCTTTCAATCGGCAGGCCGAAGACCTGCAGGTTGGACACCGACACGGAACCTGAAGGCGTGTCCATCGTGAACCACTTGACGCGCAGGAACATCCAGTCGCTGAAGAACTGCGCGGCCAGCGTCGTCACCGCCAGGTACAAACCCTTCACGCGCAGGCTGGGCAGGCCGAACAAAATGCCGAAGAGCATGGAACACAGACCGCCCAGAATCAGCGCAGGAATCAATGGCATGCCGGGAATGCGCACAAAGAAGTTGTAGGCGCCGTAAGCGCCTACCGCCATGAAGGCGCCCGAGCCCAGCGAGATCTGTCCGCAGTAGCCGACCAGGATGTTTACGCCGACAGCAGCCAGCGAAAAGATCAGGAACGGGATCAGGATGGCGCGAAACAGGTAGTCGCTGGCCAGCAACGGCACGACAACGAAGGCGAACGCCAGCAGCAGACCGATGGCGATGCGGTCTTGCAGGATCGGGAAGATCTGCTGGTCCGCCCGGTAGTTGGTTTTGAACTGGCCGTTTTCTCTGTAAAACATATTAGTGCGTCACCGTTAGATCGCAATGGAAGAGGTAGTGGGCTGGGTCGGCCGCCGCGCCGGGCCGCCCCAAGCAAGGCCAACCCCCTCGGGGGGCAGCGCAGTACACGAAGTGACAAGCGTGGGGGCCGTCATCTTTAGACACGGTCAATAATTTTCTCGCCGAACAAGCCTTGTGGCCGAACGAGCAGAACGCACAAAGCCAGCACATACGCGAACCAGATCTCAATGCCGCCGCCCACGTGAGGTCCGATAAACACTTCCGCGAGCTTTTCACCAACGCCCAGAATCAGGCCGCCGACAATCGCGCCAGGCACCRATGTGAGGCCGCCCAAAATCACCAGCGGCAGCGCCTTGAGCGCCAGTACCGAGAGCGAAAACTGCACACCCAGCTTGCTGCCCCAGATGACGCCGGACACCAGGGCCACGAAGCCCGCCACGCTCCAGACAATGACCCAGATGCGGTTCAGTGGAATGCCGATGGATTGCGCGGCCTGGTGGTCGTCCGCCACCGCGCGCAGGGCACGGCCTGTGCTGGTGTACTGGAAGAAGGCGGCCAGCGCTGCCACCAGGGCGGTGGCGATCAATGCGGCGACCAGGTCTTCCTGGTTCACCAGCAGGCCGCCCTGGAAGACGCCTTCCAGCAGGAACATCGGATCCTTGGGCATGCCTACGTCGATCTTGTAGATGCTGGAGCCAAAGATGGTCTGGCCGAAGCCGTCCAGGAAATAGGAAATACCGAGCGTCGCCATCAGCAGCGCCACGCCTTCCTGGTTCACGAGCTTGCTGAGCACCAGCTTTTCAATCAACCAGGCCACCACCACCATGATGGCCAGCGCGGCCGCAAAGGCCAGTGCGTTGTTGATGAACTTGTTGTCCAGGCCCGTCCATTGCGGTATCCACTCGGAAAATCGCGCCATGGCCAGTGCGGCAAATAGCACCATGGCGCCCTGCGCGAAATTGAAAACGCCCGAGGCTTTGTAGATCAGCACAAAGCCCAGCGCGACCAGCGAATACAGCATGCCCGACATCAGGCCGCCGATGATGGTTTCAAGAAATGAACCCATGCTAGTAGCTCCCCCCTGTTGCCGACTCGCTTCGCGTAGCGGCCTCTCCCCCTCCGGGGGACGCCGCTTGCGGCCTGGCAAAGCCAGTTCCGCGGCGGCCGCTGGCTTGGGATGCCGTGGGTTGCGGAGGGCGTTGTAATTTCATCTTGGTGTTCTCGTCCATATCAGTGGCTGGTGCCCAGGTAGGCGCGGATCACGTCTTCGTTGTTGCGTACTTCGTCGGGGGTGCCGTCGCCGATTTTTTTGCCGTAGTCGAGCACCACGACGCGGTCTGAGATGTCCATTACCACGCCCATGTCGTGCTCGATCAGCACGACCGTCGTGCCGAACTCGTCGTTCACGTCCAGCACAAAGCGGCACATGTCCTGCTTCTCTTCGACGTTCATACCGGCCATGGGTTCGTCGAGCAGCAATACTTGCGGCTCCATGGCCAGGGCTCGGCCCAGGTCGACGCGTTTTTGCAGCCCGTAGGGCAGCTGGCCCACGGGGGTCTTGCGGTAGGCCTGGATTTCCAGGAAGTCGATGATTTTTTCGACCGCCTCGCGGTGCATGATTTCTTCTTTTTCCGCCGGGCCAATGCGCAGCGCCTGCAGCAGCAGGTTGCTTTTGATCTTGAGGTTGCGGCCCGACATGATGTTGTCGAGCACGCTCATGCCCTTGAACAGCGCCAGGTTCTGGAAGGTGCGCGCCACGCCCATGACCGCCACCTGGTGGCTGTTCATGTGCTTGAAGGTCTGGCCGCGAAAAGTGATGGAGCCCTGCTGCGGCGCATAGACGCCGTTGATGCAGTTGAGCATGGAGCTCTTGCCCGCGCCATTGGGGCCGATGATGGCGCGGATCTCATGCTCCTTCACATTGAAGGAGATATCCGACAGGGCCTTGACGCCGCCAAAACTCAGGCTGATGTTGTTGACGTCCAATATGACGTCCCCGATCTTTTTACTCATGGGATGTAGACCCCYACGCTTGTCACTGCGTGTACTGCGCGAGGCCTTGCAGGCCGCGGCTCGCGAGACGCTTCGCCTCTGTCGCCCGTCCAAGCCTGCGCAGGCAGGCTTGGAGCCGCGGGCTCCAGCCCCTCGGGGGCCGCCCGCCTGCGGCCCGGCAAAGCCGGCTCCGTGGCTCGAGCTGGTATTCGAGGCGCTTGTTGTGGCTGGTTGTTCATGCTGCCGCCTTTACTGGCGCAAAAGTCTGGGTGTCGCTGATCTTCAGCGTCGCACTGACGCTGCCGGATCGGCCATCTTCAAACTTCACGACGGTTTCAATGAACTGTTCGGTCTTGTCGCCATAGAGTGCGTCGATCAGCGGCTGGTATTTCTCGGCGATGAAACCGCGCCGCACCTTGTTCGTCCGTGTGAGCTCACCGTCGTCGGCGTCCAGCTCCTTGTGCAACACCAGGAAGCGGCTGACCTGTGAGCCGGCCAGCAGCGCATCCACGCTGAGGTCGGCGTTGACTTTTTCGACACATTCCTTGATGAGCTGGTAGACCTCGGGCTTTTGCGCCAGGTCGGTGTAGCCGGCGTAGGGCAGGTTGCGGCGTTCGGCCCAGTTGCCCACGGCGTCGAAGTCGATGTTGATCATCACGCAGACTTTCTCGCGGCCGTCGCCATAGGCCACGACTTCCTTGATATGCGGGAAGAACTTGAGCTTGTTCTCCACATACTTGGGCGCGAACATGGCGCCGTCGTTGGCGCCGCCCTTGATGCGGCCCACGTCTTTCACGCGGTCGATGATCTTGAGGTGGCCGCTGGCATCGATAAAGCCCGCGTCGCTGGTGTGATACCAGCCGTCGGCGCTCAGCACCTCGGCCGTCGCCGTGGGATTTTTGTAATATTCCTTGAGCAGGCCGGCGGACTTCACCAGGATTTCCCCGTTGTCGGCCACCTTGATTTGCACGCCGCTGATCGGCACCCCTACCGTATCGGCGCGTGCTTCGTTGTCCGGCTGCAGGCACACAAACACGGCGGTCTCGGTCGAGCCATAGAGCTGTTTCAGGTTGATGCCGATAGAGCGGTAGAAGGTAAAGAGGTCCGGCCCAATCGCTTCACCCGCGGTGTAGGCCACGCGAACGCGCGAAAAACCCAGCGTATTGCGCAGCGGGCCATAGACCATCACGCTGCCCAGCGCATACAGCACGCGGTCGAACCCGCCCACCGGTTTCCCGTCCATCAACGAGGGGCCGGCACGTTTGGCCACGCCCATGAAATAGTTAAACATGCCGCGCTTGATGCGGCCCGCGTCTTCCATGCGGATCATCACGGTCGTCAGCAGGCTTTCGAAAATCCGCGGTGGCGCAAAGTAGTAGGTCGGGCCGACTTCTTTCAGGTCGATCATCACGGTGCTCGCGCTTTCGGGGCAATTCACCACATAGCCGCAGGCCAGCCATTGCGCATAGCTGAAGATGTTCTGGCCGACCCACGCGGGTGGCAAGTAGGCCAGCACTTCCTCGCCGGAGGTGAGCTTGTCGAAGTCGGCACCGGCCTTGGCGCGGTCCAGCAGGGTGTTGTGGGTGTGGACCACGCCCTTGGGGTTGCCCGTGGTGCCCGAGGTGAAAAACATCGCGGCCACATCATCCGGCCGGGATTTTTCGACTTCGCCCTTGAAGAAGCCGGGTTGTTTCGCGGCAAAGGCTTCACCCTTTTCCAGCAAGGCGTCCAGCGATTGCAGTCCGGCCTCGGCATAGTTGCGCAGGCCGCGCGGGTCGTCATAAATGATCTGGTCCAGTTGCGGGCACTGGCTGCGTATCTCCAGCAGCTTGTCGACCTGCTCCTGGTCTTCCACCAGCGCAAAACGTACGTCGGCATTGTTGATGGGAAAGACACACTCGGCGCCCACGGCGTCCTGGTAGAGCGGAATGGGTATGGCGCCCAGCGCCTGCGCGGCCAGCATGGTGGCGTACAGGCGCGGCCGGTTGGCGCCGATGATGACCATGTGCTCGCCACGCTGCAGCCCGGCTTCATGCAGGCCGCAGGCGATGCGCTCCACCAGCTGCGCCATGCCGGCCCAGCTGTGCGCCTGCCAGATGCCGTACTCTTTTTCGCGCATGGCGGCGGCGCCGGGGCGTTCGGCCGCATGTTTGAGCAGCAATCGTGGGAACGTGGTCTGCATTCGCTTTCTTGTCTCCGTTCTTGTGCGGCTTCTCGTTGAAAGCCGCTGGTATGCAATGAATAGTAGGACCGGCTTTGACGTTACGGTGTCACTGCGACGACAATTTCCGGGTAAGTCCTACTGGGGTGTGCCCGGGGTCGGCGCGGTTTATCGGATAAAGCGCCCGTCACGCGAAACCATGGTCAATTCCACAAATCGCGAAGCGTTGCGGGCCGAGTCGCTGAAGCTCACTTCGAAGCCGCCCAGGTCGTAGCGCTTGAGGTTCCAGGTGCTGTCGATGAACGCCGCGCGGGTCGGGGTTTTACCCACGCGGCGCAGCGCCTCGGCAAACACACGGGCGTTGATGTAGCCCTCCAGCGCCAGGTGTGAAGGCTCCAGCGCCACGCCCGCGGCCTTCCAGGCCTGCTGGAATTCACGCACCATGGGCACCACGGTGTTGCCGGGCAGCGGCACCACTTGCGACACCGCGATGCCGGTGGCGTCGTCGCCCATGGCCTTGAGCGTGGCGGCCGCGCCCATGATGGACAACGCATACAGCGGCAAGCCCTTGCGCTGCACGCGCATCGCTTTGACGAAGTCAATGGTCGGCTTGCCGGCCAGGCCCACCAGCACCGCCTCCGGGTCAGAGCCCGCAATTTTTGTCGCCGCGGCGCCGGCATCCGAAGAATTGTTTTCCACCGTGACAATCGCGGTCGCTTCCAGCTTGTGTTTGGCCATGGAGCGCTGCGTGGCATCGAACACCTCCTTGCCGAAGGAATTGTTCTGGTAGGCGATCGCGATGCGCCGGATGCCGATGGTTGCCAGATGTTGCACCAGCTGCTCGGCTTCGTCGGCATAGCTCGCGCGGATGTTGAACACGTTGCGCGCATTGGCCGGGCGGGCCGACAGCGCGCCCGAAAAGGGCGCGAAGAAAGGCATGCCCGATTCGATCACCTGCGGCAGCATCGCTTCAATCATGGGCGTGCCCATGCAGTTAAAGAGCGCGAAATTGCTTTTGTCGTCGATAAAGCCTTTCACATTTCCCAGCGCGCGCTTGACGTCGTAGCCGTCGTCGGCCACCGTGAGCTCAATCAGCCGGCCGTTCACGCCGCCTTTGGCGTTGATGCTGGCAAAGCAGGCCTTGGCGCCCTGGTGCATGGCCTGGCCCAGCTCGCCCAGCGGTCCGCTCAATGCGATGGATTGCGCGATGCGCACCGGGCCGGCGTCTTGCGCATGCGCCGGACCGTAGAGCGTGGCGGGTACGGCGGCGAGTGCCCCCAGCAGCCGGCGGCGTGTCAGCCCTTCGTAGCTGTCTGCGGCGTGTGGATGTGGCAAAAAAGGTGTGCGGTTGTCGGTCATGGTGGGTGTCTCCTGGCTGTTGTTGTTGCTGTCTCAGCGGGGCCGATGCTATGCTTTGAATTGGCAGCGAAATGTCCATCTGACGACAATCCAAGGGTTGCGCCCGCCCCGGACTTTCCCTGACTCTCCACCAGAAAGTTGAGCCATGTCGACTGAACCACCTCTTCACCAGCGCCGCAGGAACCCCACGCCCGACGAGTTGCGCGGTATTCCCTGGCTGCCCTTGCTGCAGCCTGAGGAGCGGGCCCGCGCCCTGGCAGGGCTGCAGGTGGGTGATGCCGCACCCGGTGACTTTGTGTGCCGTGTCGGCAAGCCGGTGACCTACTGGTTCGGTGTGGTGGAAGGCCTGCTCAAGATGAGCAGCGACAACGAGCAAGGCATGACCATGACCTTCACCGGCGTGCCGCCCGGCGGCTGGTTCGGCGAAGGCACGGCGCTCAAGCGTGAGCCTTACCGCTACAACATCCAGGCGCTGCGCAAAAGTGTGGTCGCAGGCCTGCCCGTTGAAACCTTCCACTGGCTGCTGGACCACTCCATCGGGTTCAACCGCTTTGTGATGAACCAGCTCAACGAGCGGCTTGGTCAATTTATCGCCGCGCGTGAAATCGACCGCATGAACAACCCCGACATTCGCGTGGCGCGCAGCCTGGCTTCGCTGTTCAACCCGGTGCTGTACCCAGGCGTCGGCGAGATCCTGCGCATCACGCAGCAGGAAATGGCTTACCTGGTGGGCTTGTCACGTCAGCGTGTGAATGAGGCGCTCAACACGCTACAGGCCCAGGGCTTTATCCGCATCGAATACGGCGGCCTGCGCGTGCTGGACCTGGGCGCGTTGCGGTCCAGTGTTTTTTCCAGTAAATAGTGGCTGGAGTTCAACAGGGACGGGCGCAAGCAGCTATTGAATTCATAGCAAAGAGTTGGGCGGGCCAGACTCTCCCGGGAGCGGTTTTGGTCGCCCGGTGCGTGGCTTCACCGTTTTTTGGGGACGAAAAATGCCTGCAGACCAATCAGGACGAGCGCAAGCAGCTATCAAATCAGGAGCAACCTGGCATGGCCAGCGTAACGGCCGCCCTCAAGAAAGAAACGAAATGAAGATGGCAACCGCGGTGAGCAGCCAATTGGCGCGGTTTGCAGCCTGGGCGTTTTCCTTGAGGATCGGCCAAAGCGCTTCGCGCTGCCACGCCCAGAGGTTGTAGGCCGCCGCCAGCAGTCCACCTGACAACCCGGCCAGCCACGAGTTGGTCAAAAACCCGGCAAGCACGGCAATCATCAACAGGACGGAAGTCAGGATAAATGTGCCGCCGGAGGCACTGGCCAGGACATGCGAGAGCCCTCCGCACAAGGTGCAGGTGGCGGGGTTGCCGCGGCTGGAGAAACGTTTTTCCCAGAGCTTGATTCCGGCCTGGCGGCAATGTGGGCAGGTGTTCATGGTGCTGAAGGGCTGGTTGCTGAAGCCGTGCCGGCAATCGCCTTGCGCAGGTTTGCGCGCGCACACGCTTCCAGTGTTTCGCGGAAATGCGCCGTGCTGTAGATCACAGGCCGGTTCAGGAAACCCTGCAGGATTTCGCCCCGTTTTGCCGGAACAGGGCTGGAGGCACAAAAGCGTATTCGTCCCGGATCTGCTGCTCGTACTCGGCAAACCTCTCCCCGCCGGCGCCCAGGATGGACAGGTCGACGTCAACCAGCAACTGTTCGTCGGGCGAGACCGGCAGCGCCGTATGGCGGGTGGCCATGACGAGGTCGTGAACGCGCTGCGCGGCGGCTGCGGTGGTGCCGTGCGCCAGCAGGACCTCGCACGCCCAGCCGGCGCTTTTTTCTTCGTTGTCGTGGCGCTGCGTGTCGTAAATAGCATCGTGGAACCACAGCGCCATCTCGACCTCTGCGGGCTGTTCGGCCAGGTCCCGAACCGCCTCAAAATGCGCGAGGCATTCCGTCAGGTGCTGCAGCGTGTGGTACTTGCGGTGCGGTTCCGAATAGCGCGCCACCAGTTCATCAAACACCGCAGGCCCGACCGGCCGTGTGGCAAGGGCGCCCGCGCAGCGCCACCATGATCGGGCCAGCAGGTCTGCGGGTTCAGGGGTTTGCATGGGCATGACTTTATCGTCCGGAGCGTTGGCGTGCGGGATGACGCCCCGGCGGCGCGGCAGGCGCGCACAGGGAATCGACCAGCTTTGATGCCGGAAGCGACAGCTGGTCAAAGCGGCGCGCGCAGATCAGCAACTGCCGGTCGGCCCAGGTGTCGGTCAGCTTGAGGGTGCGCAGCTTGCCCGCGCCCCGATGGCGTTCGGCAGCGATGGCCGGCACCACGGCCACGCCGACCCCGGCCTCCACCATGCGGCAGACCGCCTCAAAGCTGCGAAGCCGTATGCGGGTACGCATGCGCAGCCCCAGGCGTTCGGCCTGCAGGTTCAGGTGCTGTTGCAGCGCGCTGTCTTCCCCCAGGCCGACGAAGTCGTGGGTCAGGACTTGGGAGAACGCGACTTGGCGCTGACGGCCGAATTCGCTGTTGCCAGCTGGAATCACCAGCACCAGCCGGTCGCGCCGGAAGGGTTTGGATTCAAGGCTGGAGATGTCAGCGGAGTCGGCCACGATGCCGAGGTCGGCCACCTGGCCCAGCAACTGCGACACGATCAAGTGGCTGGGACGCTCCTCCAGGTCGACGTCGATGGCCGGGTGGGTGTTGAGGAATTCCGCGAGTGCTTGCGGCAGATAGTCGGTGATGGCGGCGGTGTTCGACAGCAAACGCACCTTGCCTGCCAGCCCGCCGGCATAGTCGCCGATCTCGCCGTGCATGCGATCAAGTTGCCGCAGCATCAGCCGGCTGTGGTGGGCCACGGCCTCGCCGGCTTTTGTCAATGACACGCCGGAGCGTGAACGCTCCAGCAGGCTGACGCCGAGCACGTCTTCCATGCCCCGAATGCGCGCGCTTGCCGATGCCAGCGCCAGGTGCGAAAGCCTGCTTCCGGCCGTGATGCTGCCGGAATCGGCCACGTGAAGAAAAAGGCGCAGATCAACGAGGTCAAACCGTTTGAAGCCCGGCATGGTGGTTTCCTTGGGCCTTCGGAAATTCCGTAGGCAGCCAGAAGATCTTACTGCTTGAGCCGGCGGCAGGGTGTACGCAGAATCGCCTCTCATGAGCCCGCATGGCATCTCACTATCCGGAGACGGAATTTTTCTGGCCGGCGCAATAGCCTGTGTATTTTTCCTGGCCGGGCTGGTCAAGGGCGTGGTCGGCCTCGGCCTGCCGACGCTGTCCATGGGCCTGCTGGCCGGGCTGATGCCGCCAGCACAGGCGGCCGTGATCCTGATCCTTCCTTCGCTTTTGACGAATGCCTGGCAAATGCTTGACGGCCCCGCCCTTGCGGCGCTGCTGCGCCGGCTGTGGCCGCTGCAGCTGGGTGTTGTGGCGGGAACGTTGTGGGCACCTGCCAGCCTCGTCACACTCGACGCCCGCATGGCATCGGCCGGTCTGGGGGCGGCGCTGGCTGTTTATGCGGGGCTGGGACTGCGCGCGCTGACGTGGTCCATACCTGCGCGCAGGGAATGCCCAGCATCGCTCCTGGCTGGCGTGCTTACCGGTGCGGTCACTTCCGCGACCGGGGTGTTTGTGTTTCCCGCTGTGCCGTATCTGCAGGCGCTGTCGCTGAGGAAAAACGAACTGGTCCAGGCGCTGGGCCTGTCGTTCACGGTTTCCACGCTCGCGCTGTTTGCGCGCCTGGTCATGGAGGGCTCGTTTGCGCTGGACAGATTACCGGACGGCTGGAGCCTGGCGGCGCCGTTGCCCGCTGCGATGCTGGGAATGGTGGCCGGCACCAAGCTGCGCGGGCGGCTGGACGAACGGGCTTTCAGGCGCACCTTCTTCGTCAGCCTGCTGATGATTGCCATTTATATGCTGTATCGCGGCGCCGGCCGCTGAGGGCGGCAAAGCAGAAGGCGCCTTGAGAGATTCATGCCAACCCATGCCGATGTCTCGGAGGCGCTGGAAAGGATCCATGTGCAGACTGCGCAACTGGTGCTGTTAATGGCGCCCGGTGGCATGCGCGGTGCGTCAGCCGGATTGCTGCCGCTGGCCTGCACGTTGAAGGATGACATCGACGCGCTGCGGGCTTTGCACCTGCGGGTGGTGATGCAAAATACATGGCAAATGACAGAACCTTTCAAACCGCGCCCAGGCCCGGCGCCCGCCGGCGCTGCGGTACGCATCCGCAAAGACCCGGTGCCCGCGGCTGCACCCGGCGCACCGGCCCCCACCGTGCGGTTGAACAAGCGAATGGCCGAACTGGGTTTATGCTCGCGCCGCGAAGCGGATGACTGGATCGCCCGCGGCTGGGTGCGTGTGAATGGGGCGCCTGCCGTCATGGGGCAACCGGTGGCGGCGGATGCACGCATCGAGATTGACCGCCAGGCCGAGCAGCAGCAGCGCCAGCAGGTCACCATCCTCATCAACAAGCCGGTCGGTTATGTCAGCGGCCAGGCCGAGGACGGGCATGAGCCGGCCGTAGTGCTGGTGCAGCCGCAAAACCGCTGGCGCGAATGCAACAGCCGCATGCGATGGGGCCATGAGCAGTTGCGTGGCCTGGCACCGGCCGGGCGGCTGGACATCGACTCCATCGGCCTGCTGGTGCTGACGCAGGACGGCCGTGTGGCGCGCCAGCTCATCGGTGAAGACTCCGAGATTGAAAAAGAGTATCTGGTGCGTGTCAGCTACAGAACCGAAAAAGGGGACGAAACCGCCAACGTGCAGGCCTTGTTCCCGCGCGAAAAGCTGGCCTTGCTGAACCACGGCCTGAGCCTGGACGGCCAGGCGCTCAAGCCCGCGCAGGTGTCGTGGCAAAACCCCGAGCAGTTGCGCTTTGTGCTCAAGGAGGGCAAAAAACGCCAGATCCGCCGCATGTGCGAGCAGGTCGGCCTGTTTGTCACCGGCCTGAAGCGTGTGCGCATCGGAAATGTCAACCTCGGCCACCTGCCGGTCGGCCAGTGGCGCTACCTGGCGCCGCACGAGCACTTCTAGGCTCTCCGACCGGCCCGGCACGTCTTCGTGCCTGCCCTGTCCTACCCGGATGTGGGCCAACGGATGGCAGCATCCTTCAGCCTGCCGCCTAAAGTGGGTATATGGCACTTATTACTTACCTGGTTGAAGACAACGAGATCGTTCTTGAGAATCTGATAGAGGCGCTCAAGGAGATTGCTGCGGTCCAGGTGACAGGCCACGGCGCCACACAGGCAGAGGCCACACGCTGGCTGAAGCTTCACAACGGCGAGTGGCACCTGGCCATCGTGGACCTTTTCCTGAAGGAAGGCAGCGGCCTGGGCGTGCTTGCAGGCTGCCGCAACCGCGAGCCCTACCAGAAGGTGGTTGTCCTGAGCAACTATGCGACGGATGAAATCCGCCGGCGCGCCGCCGAACTGGGGGCCKATGCCGTGTTTGACAAGTCGAGCGAGCTTGAGGGCCTGTTTGACTACTGCCAGGCGCAAACGGTTTTGCACTAGGGCTGCGTCTGCGCGCTCGGCGCTGGCAGGCCCTGGACGGGATCAGGCGCGTATTTGTCCCCCACCTCCTGGCGCAGGGGATGGGTGTCGTACACGATGTGCATGCTGTTGATGCGGTCGCTGTTATGCCGAAACCCGAAGACGTCCACGCAGGTGAAGCTGACCAGCCTCCCATCGTTCAGTGTCCAGTCGTAACGGAAGTAGGCCGCCACGCGCACCGTGTCGGCCTCAGCCTGCACGGAAGAAAACAAGTCAATCAGCGTGATCACGCTCTGGCTGGATGCCTGCGCCAGCTTCCTGAAGAAGTCCGGCGCTTTCATGGCCCCGAGAAACGGTGAGTGCACTACGCCGTCTTCCTCGAACGTGGAGATCAGGGCTGCCGTATCGCCGGCGTGAAGATGCCGGAGGTAGGTGCGGACGGTGTCTAGCTGCGGTTGGTTCATTTCGCGGGTTCCTTGTGGTCAGGATCTGAATCATTTCAGAGCAGCGGCTCAGGAACAAGCCGCATCGCGCGCAATTCATAATGGTTGTTTATGAATCTGCGTTATCTACAGTACCTCCGGCGGGTCGTTGAGGGCGGCAGCTTCGCCGCTGCAGCGCAGGCTGAAGGTGTGTCGCAGCCGGCCATCAGCCATGGCATGAAGCAGCTTCAACGGCAGTTCGCCGTGCCGTTGTTTGTCCGGGTGGGCCGGCATCTGGTGCCAACGGAGGAGGCTCTGCAGGCGGCGGTGCAAAGTGCGGAGCTTGCAGAGCGGGTGGGGGCGCTGGCGGCGCCGGCGGCCATGGCGGCCGACCGCCACACGCTGCGCGTCGGGGCGACGCCCTCCGCTGCGCTGGTCTGCGGGCCGAGCCTGCACCTGGCATGGTGCGAGGGCCACAGCCGGCGGCGCCTTGAGCTGTCGAGTGCCGACGAAGGCCACATGCTGGCCCGCTTGCAGGGCGGCGAACTGGACCTTGTCGTTTCGCCGCTGCCGCGCAGCTACCCCGCCACGGGCCTGGTCTGTCAGCCGCTCTACCCGATCATCCCGCTGGTCTACGCCCGCCGCAYGCATCCCCTGGTCAGGGCGCAGTCGCTGGAGGATCTCCAGGAAGCCGCATGGGCCATCGTGGGCCCGCATGTGAGCGGACCTGTGGATGTGCTGCAGGAAGCCTTCGCCGTACGCCGCATGCGGCCACCGCGAGTGGCTGTGTCCTGCGCCGACTATGCCAGCCTCCTTCACCTGATGGCGTGCAGTGACTTGCTGGGCGTCCTGCCGCTGCGGCTGCGCGAGGCGCTCCCGCGCTACGAGATGCATTTGTTCACGCGGGCGAGGCCCCGCCGGCCTTTGGCGCCCGTCATCGCCGCACTGCTGCAGCGGGGTGCTGACCTTGCGTCGATGGCGCCGGGGACCGCATGAACGGCCGCCAGACCGAGGGGAGGGGCTGAGACCTCTGCCGCCCTGCGGGATGCCGCCTGCCATTTGTTGCTACAGAATTGATAGCTGCTTGCGCTCGTCCTGATTGGCTCAAAGCCATTTTTTGCGATAAAAAGGTTGCCAAGCCCTGTCACTGCCCGCTGGTGCCTGCGCGCGTGTAGCGCCACAATCGCGCCATGAGCACACCAGACCGGCCTCACGCCACGGCAGCAATCCCTACGCCAGGATCTTTCAGGCTGCCGACCTGGCTGCATGTTTCCGACATCCAGGGCCTGGCGCAGCTGGCCACCCAAGCCACCCTGGGCGTGACAGGCCTGGCCGAAACCGTGCAGGGCAATGTGTACAAGGCTGTTGCCGCACCGTTTGGCCTGCTGGGTTCAAGGTTCGTCGATAACACGCCGGGAGGCAGCGGCGTCAAGCCGTCCGGCGTCACGGGATGGGTCTACGGCAGCATCAAGGGCATTACGCGGCTGGCAGGTGGGGCGGCCAATGCGGTGTTGTCGCACGCGGTACCGCTGGCGGGTGCACAGGCTTCGTCGCCCCAGCGCGAAGCGATGCTTTCGGCGCTGAACGGCGTACTGGGTGACCTGCTGTTGGACACCGCCAATCCGTTGGCTATCCGCATGAGCCTGCGCCATGAGGGCCAGCCGCTGCTGCTGGACCCAGAAGCGCTGGCCGCGCGGCTGCCGCACGCGACGGGGAAAATCCTGGTGATGGTTCACGGGCTGTGCATGAATGACCTCCAGTGGTGCGGCAACAGCGCGCTGCCGCAGGGCCATGGCGGGCAACTGGCGCGCGACCTGGGTTACACCCCCGTCTACCTGCACTACAACACGGGCCTGCATACCTCCACCAATGGCGAGCAGCTGGCCGGCCTGTTGCAGCAGCTGGTCAAGGCATGGCCGCAACCGGTGGGTGAGGTGACGCTGCTGGTGCACAGCATGGGCGGCCTGGTGGCGCGCAGTGCCTGCCATTACGCAGGCCAGGCGGGTCTCAGCTGGCTGCGGCAACTCAGGGCCATGGTGTTCCTGGGCACGCCCCATCACGGCGCGCCGCTGGAGCGGCTGGGCAGCTGGGTCGACGGCGTTCTGGGCAGCAATATTGTGACGCGGCCCTTCGCCAGGATCGGCCAGGTGCGCAGTGCCGGTATCACTGACTTGCGCCACGGCAACGTGCTGGAGGCCGACTGGCGGCAGGCGGGGCGTTTTGAGCGCAGTCCTGATGCGAGAGTAGTCCTCCCGCTGCCAGCGGGCATCGATAGCTACGCGGTAGCCGCGACCACGTTGTCGGCGGGCCGCGGGCCGCTGGTGCCGGTCAGGGAGGCGCTGGCGCGCAAGATGGTGGGGGATGGGCTGGTGTCGCTGGAAAGCGCCTTGGGCCTGCATGAGGAGCCGGCTCGCACGCTCGCTTTCGCCCCGGCAAACCAATGGGTCGTGCAAGGCATGAACCATATGGAACTGCTGAGCCGGCCTGAAGTGACGCGCCAGCTGGTGCAATGGCTGGGCCGCTAGTTTTACCGGCGGCCCGGTTTTCCGTTCATCGGATCAGGGGGTGACCAGGCTCACGCTGACGGGCCAGCTGAGGTTGGGTGCATGGGCGTCTGCACCGGCCTTGCGGTCCTTCAGGCTGAAGGCGTGTTGCAGGGCCAGCTCAAAACGGCCCGGACGCAATGCGCAGACCCGGTAGCCGCCATCCGCTGCCTCGACGCGTGTGCCGGCGCTGCCGCTGACGTTCATTTGCCAGCCGGCAACCTGTTCCTGGTTGAGCTGCAAATCCATGCAGAAGCCTTTGCCCAGGGTCGACACCAGCACCATACGCTGCGTGGCGGAAATAAGGGAGCCTGTTGTGTCGGCAGAAAGCAGGGCTGCCGGATGGCTGTTTTCCAGGATACGGAGCACTGCTGGGATGATGATGGCGAAATCCAGTTTCGTGCTGGCCTGGGGTTTGTCAACACTCAGCATCTCGCCTGCACGTGAACTCTGCGATAAGCAGAACAGGCCAACCAGCAATGCCGACAGCGCCATGAGGCGGCTGAAAGACGTTGGAAAGGTGCGGCAGGAGGACATTGGGGCTGAACCGATAAATGATGAAGTAGCCCTCATAGTAACTAAATTGATAAAAGTGATGCAAGATATTAATGACGGTGAATGTGTGACTTATTTACCGGTTTATGCGGTTTTTCAGCAAATTTCACATTGGTTTTGATTGTTTTATCAAATTTCAACCCGAACGGGGCATCGGTTATCAAATTTGAGTTTTGGGGAGGGCGCCGCGCCAGACTCCAGATGCGCCTGAGCCTCGACGCCAGACACACCCGCTTACGCAGGGCTCTGTGAAGGGTGTGCTCAGCGTTCGCGCTGTACGGCGAAGTCGAGCGAGTGGGTCTGGCGTACCAGAATGACCGTCTTCGCAGGATCGCGAAGAACCGGGCTCCAGGGCAGGGGTACGTTGTCCGGAGAAACTTCAATCAAATGCTCTCCGGCCGCTACGTAGGGAAACTCATAACGGCCCTGGCTGTCAGTTCGCGTCACGTAACGCCTGTCCAGAATGACGGTGACGCCAGGCACGCCGCCTTCGGAGGCTTCCCTGCGGCCATTGCTGTCTGCGTCAAAAAACACTGCGCCGGTGAGCCCGCCGGAGCCTGTTCCAGGCAGGCCACCCAACGGTGCTGTGGAGGTGCCGGCGCGGTCTTCGTAGCGCAGCAGCAACTGGATGCTGCGGTTGGTCTGGGTGGTTGCAATGGCCTGCTGCGTTGCTGCCGTCAAGGCCGAGACCACCAGCGCCGGAAGCGGCTCCTGCCCCCGTGACTCGGTATACCGGAGGGAAAGCGACCAGCCGCCATAAGGTTGCCAGGTCACGCCGACGTTGGCATTGACCGACTCGCCGCCATCGCTGCGGCGTGCGCCGCGCACCGACCCATCAAGGGACCATTGCGACCACGGCGACAGGGTGCCAAGAATCCCCCAGATCAGCCCGGTGGTGGGGCTGACATTACCGCTCATCCGCTCCCATGCCAGCGAGGTGCCGAAAGTGGCCGGCAAGATGACCGGCCAGCTTTGGTCTACCCCTAGCCGGGTGGTCCGCACGCCTGATGCGTTGGCCAGATCGGCGCGCCATTGTGTCTGTCCCCAGTCGCCGGTACGGCTCCAGGACAGCTGCGCCGATTGGCCGGGGCTGGTGATGGTGCGAAAGCTGAGGGCCGCGCCCACCGAATTGCGCGAATCGAGCAGGTAGCGGCCATTGACATTGATAAAAGCACTGCGTCCCGACGCGCTGCTGCCTGGGCCGGCACTGCTCACGCTGTCGCTCAGCTCGGCCGCAAAACCGGCCTGCCACTGGCGGGTCGAGGTGTCCGCCTGCCAGTAGATGCCTTGCAGGTCGCTGGCGAGGACTGTGGTGCCCCAGCGCAAGTTGGGCTCAAAGCGGAAAACGCCCGCTGTGTTGCGCCAGCGCTCGGTCCGCCATGCAGCATCCAGCCAGAGGCCGGTCGCTGTACCACCCTGCGTGCTGTCACTGCGCACCACGTTGGCCTGCATCCGCAGGCCGCCAATGCGCTCGCTGGGTGAGCCATAGCCGGTAGCCACGCCCGGGCCCCACGGCGCCGCGCCTTCCCACGACGCCGCAGCAAAATAAGCGCGGGTGTTCAGGGAGTTGCCGAAGCCTCCGCTGTCCGAAATATTTTTACCGTCAATCAACTGGAACGCAGCGTCAGTGCGGCTTCCTGCCCCCAATGCATCACCGGTGGGCAGGCGAAATTGCGCACCGGCAGACCCGATGCTGCCGCCGGAGGTCTGGAAGCCGGCTGCATCCAGTCCGCTAAAGAGGCCGGTGCGTCCTGCTGCGGCGTTCAGGTCGACGGCGTCGTTCAGGTACCACTGCCCTCCAACCCCCCGGATGGGCGTGGCCGGCACTGACACCCGCCCCGTGCCGCGGGCAAGGCGGGTGCTGACGGTATTGATGTCACCCGCGTTGTGGTTGGCAAACCAGCCGCCGTCCAGCGGCAGGGCGCGTTGGTCAATGCGCCAGGTGCTGCCGCTGTTTTGGGCTTGGTTGCCCGGCGCATTTGATTGCTGCTGGACCAGATTGGCGTTGACCGAGAGCGCGCCGTGGTTCGGGGTGTCCAGGAAGCCGCCTATGCCCAACGCGCGGGAGGTGCTGTCGCCGGCGCCGCTTTGTTTGAACAGCGAATAGTCAACACGCCAGCTTCGCGGCCACCCGGCTTCGTTGTACTCGCTGGCCTTCAGCTGAAGGGCACCATCAGGGTCCGGCAAACCCTCCATGACGCGGTCCACATAGGGCTGGCCTTCTGCGGGCGGGGCCGTTGCCTGGGCCAGGGCTGCAGCGGTTGCAAAGCCGGCGCCAAACCCCGCAAGGCCGATGCGCCACCACTTCGATGGGAAGGAAGAAGGAATGATTGACGTGTGCGCCCGTCGCGTCATGGGGCGAAGCGCTGCTCGATACTTTGTGTCTGGCCTTTGCCCCATTCGAGCTTGCCGCGCACGGTGACGGGATAGCGGATTTGCGCTGCGGTGTCCTGGTCCCCCGGCCGTGTGGCGCTCAGCGGAATTGTGCGTGTCTCGCCGGGCAATATGGGGGTGTTGGCCGGCGAAAATTCCAGGGAGGTGTTGGACGCATCAGTGCCGTTCAGGAAGCCGGTGACACGGCCGTGGGCCGTGCCGCTGTTGCGGATCTGCAGAACCGGTGTGGGCTTGCCGTTCACGGTCTGCACGCCCGAGCCGGCGACGCTCAGCTCCGGTGTGGCGCCGCCGATGGTGACGTACACCACCACGCCGAGACGGGCGGAAAATGGAATGGGCGGGCCCGACTCCATGCGCGTGACTTGCTCCTGGCCTTCCAGCATGATGGCAAAGCGGCACTCGCCTGGTTTGGCGTCAGGCGGCACGTTAACCTCAAAGCGAAACCGGTAGGGTCGGCCACCCGCAACGGTGAGTTCGCGCCGCTCGATGGCTACCCACGGTCGGCAGCTGCCGGCCCCAAGTTCATCGTTAAAAGTGACGGAGTTGTCCATGCCAAGCCGCCAGTCCGCCGTCCTGATACTGAACGTTGAGGGCGCAGACGACGCGTTGGTAATTTCCATGATCTGGCGGGTGCGCTCGCCTGGTTTGACTTCAAGTTCAAAGCGGGGAGGAGACACTGCCAGTGCAAATTCGCTTGCCACCGCACCAGGTGCAATGACGGCAAAAACCAGACCAAGAAAGCCAGCCGCGTACCGCGGCAGGTCAGGTAACCGGAGACGGGTCATGGGGTGTCTACCTCGAAATAAAACTGCAGAGCCTGGGAGGATGTCAGCGCGCGCCCGTCTGTTCTGAGAATCAGCTCAACGGTTTCTTCCAGGGAAGCTGCGCTGACGATTCCGTCGAAAATCAGGGTACGGCCGCCGGATCGCAATGAACCTGGCAGCAAGCGCCCCTGGGTTCTCCAGGTGACAAAGATGGGCTCGCCCGCGACCGGGGCGAGCCCCATGTAGAGCCTGACCGGCTGGTTCAGCCAGCGCGAGAGGTTCAGTCGAAGCGCAACCCGCAGGCTGGCTTCCACCGAATTGTCGGCCCCGCGGCCGGGAACCAGTTGCCGCCAGCGCATGGGAACGACGCTCTGGGTCGCGACGGTGCCGGTGTCATCCACGCGGGTCGTGGTGGCGGCTGCGTGTTGCGCCGTCAGCACGTTGGCAAGCAGCAGGAGGGCGGCAAATCCGATGAGGTGTGACAGGCTGACCGGTCTTTTCATCATCATCATGGGGAGGTCAGGGTGTAGCTGACGCGGCCGGTAAAGGTGCCCGAACCCACCAGTTGGGCATTGGCGTAGTTGAACTGCAGGCAGCTTTCAAACCAGGTGTTGCGTGTAACGCTGAGCAGCGTTTGTGATGCACCGCCTACAAACGTTCCGCTGGGGATGGTGGCCGTCGCGTCTTGTGCGCCACCCGAAACCCAGGAAATGGTATTGAACGGAATCGTGTTGCCAGTGGCGTTGACCAGCGAGGCCGGCGCCGTGGCGGTGAGTGTGGCGTTGGCGCCCGTGCCGGGCGTGCGGTAAAAGCCGCCGACGTAAACCTGGGAGGGCACCGTGCAATATGCAAAGCCGTCCCAGGGGCTTGCCGTGACGGTGCTGTCGGTCGTCATGGCGCTGGTGCCAGCTCCAATGTTGGCTGCCGGGATGGTGACCGAAACGCGGTTGATGGTGGGGTTGTTGCCGGGCGTGCCCCCGGAATTGAAGTTGCCGCCGGTCATGGTTCCGGCGCCCACCTGCAAAAACAATGACTTGGTGCCTGCTGTGATGGTGACGACAAAGGCCTGGGCGCCCGCGCAGGCCAGAGCGCCGGCCCCCAATGTGGCGATGCGCAGCACCTGCAGCACACTGCTGCGAGTGGGCACGAAGAACAGGGATTGGGTGCGCATAAGTATCACTTTACGCTAACTAAGAAATATCAACAAAAATAAAAATGGCCCCGACAGGCGGGGCCATTTGTAGAACTCGCGTAATCAGAGCTGGGTGGCGGTATAGGTGATGCGGCCGTTTTTGGCGACGGTGCCGCCATAGGTGCCGGCTGCGGGAACCGTTGTATTGAGATAGGTGTAGGTCCATTTGCCTTCGACACGGACCACCTTGTTGGTGGCGGTCAAGGTGGTGGCCGTGCCCGCATTGGGGCCTGTCC